>NZ_JAGGPD010000293.1 GCF_018613995.1 Microbacterium sp. ISL-103
CTGGCGCTGAGCACACCGGCGTCGTCGGTGACGTACCCGGGATCGAGCGTGATGGGATCCGTCGCGGAGGCGGCTGAGACCGAGAGGACTCCCGTCGCCGCGGCGACCGCCAATGCGGCCAGCGTGAGCCACCGTGTCTTCATCGTGTTCCCTCCGACCGGCAGCCGAGCCCCATGGCACGAGTCTATGCACACAGGCCGACACGCGACAGCTTCCGCACGGGGATAGCCGTTCGCCCTCAGCGGAGACACATACGCTGGAGGGCATGGACGACAGGTACGCAACCGATGTGCTCGCAGCCGGGTGGCGGGATCGAGCGGCGAAGCCGGTGCCGCAGGTCGCCGCCGAGCTCGACCTGGTCGTCGAGGTCGCGCAGGACGGATACTGCGGTGCGGTGACGCGTGTGCAGGGCGGCAACGTCGAACTCGAGGATCGCCTCGGGCGCAGGCGGCTCTTCCCCCTCGGCGGAGGCTTCCTCATCGACGGGTCGCCCGTGCGGCTGACCCCTCCCGGGCCCAAGGAACAGGGTCCGCGTCGCACGGCATCCGGATCGTTCGTGGTCGCCGATCAGCGCGCCCGCATCGCGCTGCCGAGCCGGATCCTCGTCGAGGGCAAGCACGACGCCGAGCTCGTCGAGAAGGTCTGGGGCGCAGACCTTCGGGTCGAGGGCGTCGTCGTGGAGTTCCTGCAGGGAGTCGACCTGCTCGACGAGCTGCTCGCCGCCGAGCCTCCGACGGCGTCGCGGCGCTACGGAGTGCTCGTCGATCATCTCGTTCCGGGGTCGAAGGAGTCGCGCATCGCTGAGGCGGTCGCCCGCGGCCCGCACGGACGCCACGTGCGGATCGTCGGCCATCCCTTCGTCGACGTGTGGCAGTGCGTGACGCCTCGGGCGCTGGGCATCGCGAAGTGGCCCGATATACCTCGAGGCACGGACTGGAAGACCGGTATCTGCCGGGCGTTCGGCTGGCCGTATGAGACGCAGGCCGACACCGGTCGCGCCTGGCAGCACATCCTGTCGAAGGTCCACACCTATCGCGACCTGGAGCCTGCCCTGCTCGGGCGGGTCGAAGAGCTCATCGACTTCGTCACCGCGCCGCCGGCCTGATCGCGGGTCGATGGCCCCGGACGCCGCCGACTACCCTGGAAGCATGCCCGAACCCCGTACCTTCCGTGACGAACCGGTGTCCTTCGTACGCCGCAGCGGCCGGATGTCCGATGCGCAGGAGCGCGCCTTCGACGAGCTGGGTCCGCACTACCTGCTCGACGTCCCCCGAGACGTCGCCTGGACGTCGGTGCACCCCGAGGCGCGTCTCGATCCCGCGGTGGAGTACGGGCGGGATGCCGATCTGTACGTCGAGATCGGGTCGGGCCAGGGGCATGCGATCGTGTCGGCCGCCTCGACGCGGCCGGACGACGACTTCCTCGCCGTCGAGGTCTTCCGTGCAGGCCTTGCCCGCACGATGCTCGACGCCGATCGCGAGGGAGCCCGCAACCTGCGCGTCGTCGAGGCCAACGCCCCGGAGGTGCTCTCCTCTTACCTGCCCGAGGCCGCAGCCGCCGAGGTCTGGATCTTCTTCCCCGACCCGTGGCACAAGAAGAAGCACACCAAGCGTCGTCTCGTCCGCCAGGGATTCGGCGACACCGCCGCGCGCGCCCTCCGCGACGGAGGTCTTCTGCGTCTGGCGACGGACTGGGAGGACTACGCGCTGCAGATGCGCGACGTCCTCGATGCCGAGCCCCTGTTCGAGCGGGCATTCGACGGCGAGTGGGCCGACAGGTTCGACGGACGCGTGATGACGGCGTTCGAGCGCAAGGGGATCGCGAAGGGCCGCGACATCCGCGATCTCGTGTATCGGCGGAAGTCGCGCGCGTGATCACCGCGCAGCGCACGCCGGTGAACTGGCCGGCCGCCGTCCCGGCGCTGCTCGTCTGCGCCGCGGCACCGGCGTTCTTCGTCGCGCAGATCCCGTGGCTCGGCTGGGCGCTGCTCGCGCTCGGTGTCGGGAGCGCATGGCTGGTCGAGCGCGACCGGCCGGCGGCGGAGGACCAGACGGTGCGCATGGGCGCGCGCCGAGAGACCGCCCGGATCGTCGGAACCAGCCGCCGGCCGTCACTCGTCCGCGATCTCTCGCTGATCGCTCTGGGCATGCTCATCGTCAGCGTGATCCCGCTCGCGGCGGAGCTCGACAAACTCGCCATCCTGCGC
>NZ_JAGGPD010000294.1 GCF_018613995.1 Microbacterium sp. ISL-103
CATCGCCGCCCCTCTCCCTCTTCATTCTCTCTCATTACCAGTCGGTAGATATTCACTTACCAAACGGTCGAGATTCATGTATCGTCATCCTCACGCCCGGTCGCAGATGACCGGCGAACCTTGCCCGAAAGGATCCCCCGTGACAGAGCTGTCATCGGCCGCCACCGCGGCTGCCGTCGGTACCACCGGCTTCAAAGCACCCGGCACCACCCCGTTCAAGACTCCCCGCGGCTACACCCCCGGCCTCGCCGCCGTGAACTTCGGCGTCTACCTGGCACTGCTCACGCCGGTGATGGTGTCGATGGCATTCAAGATCCAGCGCCTCGACCCCGTGAACACCGAAGGAAGCCTGGGCCTCGTGATGGGTGTCGGCGCGGCGTTCGCGCTCATCGCCAACCCGCTCGTCGGCCGGCTCTCCGACCGCACGACGTCACGGTGGGGCATGCGTCGTCCGTGGATCCTGGGCGGCGCGATCGTCGGCCTCGGCGGCTTCGCGATCATCGGCATGGCCACCTCCGTGCTCGTGGTCATGCTGGCCTGGTGCCTCGTGCAGGCATCGATGAACGCGGTGCTCGCCGCCGCCAATGCGACGCTGCCCGATCAGGTTCCCGTGTCGAGCCGAGGCAAGGTCTCGGGCATCATCGGCATCACCACGCCCATCGGCATCCTGGCCGGAAGCTTCATCGTGAACTTCCTGCCCGGTGACTTCGAGCGCTTCTTCGTGCCCGGTGCGATCGCGCTGATCCTCGTCATCGTCTTCGTGCTGACCCTCAAGGACCGTCGCCTCACCGAGAAGCCCGCCACGCGCTTCACCGTCGGCACGTTCTTCGGCTCGTTCGTCTTCAACCCCCGCAAGCACCCCGACTTCGGATGGACCTGGCTGACCAAGTTCTTCGTGATGTTCGGCTATGCCGGCATCGCCACATTCCTGCCGCTCTACCTCGTGACGAAGTTCGAGCTCGACGAGCAGGGAGCGGTCGGCACGATCCTCATCGCGAACCTCGCCTCGATGGCGGCCATGGCCATCTCGGCACCGCTCGGCGGATTCCTCTCGGACAGGATCGGCAAGCGTCGTCCGTTCGTCGCGATCGCCGGCCTGATCATGGTCGTGGGTCTGGTGATCCTCGCCATCGCGCCGACGATCGCGGTCGTCATCGTCGCCCAGGCCATCATCGGACTCGGAGCCGGATCGTTCCTCTCGGTCGATCTCGCCCTCGCCACCGAGGTGCTGCCGAACCCCGATGACGTGGCGAAGGACCTCGGTGTGCTCAACATCGCCAACGCGCTTCCGCAGTCGATCGCCCCCGCGATCGCCCCGAGCATCATCGCCCTGGGGGCTGCGACCCCGCTCGGCGGCTACACCACCTGGTACCTGTTCGGAGCGCTCGTCGCTCTCGCCGGTGCCGTGCTCGTCTACCGCATCAAGGGAGTCAAGTGACCATGACCGACACCGAAGTGACCACGGCTCGCCCCTGGCTCGATTCGAGCCTTCCGGTCGACGACCGCGTGCAGCTGCTCCTCGATGAGATGAGCGTCGCAGAGAAGGCCGGTCTGTTCTTCCACACGATGATCGCGATCGGCGACCTCGATGAAGCCGATCCGACCTTCGGCACCCCGAGTGCTCGAGAGTTCGTGGAGGTCAAGCAGATGACGCACTTCAACCTGCTGGGCGCGGCGCCCACCGGCGGCGAGATCGCCGCCTGGCAGAACGAGCTGCAGCGGCTGGCGGCGTCCACTCGCCTGGGCATTCCTGTCACCCTGTCGACCGACCCGCGGCACTCGTTCAGCGAGAACCCCGGGGCGTCGATCCTCGCGGGTCCCTTCTCGCAGTGGCCTGAGACGCTGGGTCTTGCGGCGACTCGCGACCCCGAGCTCGTCGAGCGCTTCGCAGATATCGCCCGGCAGGAATATACGGCGGTGGGGCTGCGTGTCGCCCTGCACCCGCAGGTGGATCTCGCCACCGAACCACGCTGGGCGCGGCAGACCGCCACCTTCGGTGAAGACGCGGAGCTCTCGGGCATTCTCGGGGCGGCATATATCCGCGGGTTCCAGGGCGAGGCCTTCGGACCCGGCTCGGTGTCGACCATGACCAAGCACTTCCCCGGTGGGGGCCCTCAGAAAGACGGCGAGGACCCGCACTTCCCGTACGGGCGTGAGCAGGTGTATCCCGGCGGCCAGTTCGAGCTGCACCTCAAGCCCTTCGAGGATGCCCTCGCCGCCGGTACTCGCCAGATGATGCCGTACTACGGCATGCCGGTGGGCACCGAGTTCGAAGAGGTCGGATTCGGATTCAACAAGTCGGTCATCACGGGTCTGCTGCGCGAGCGCTTCGGCTTCGACGGCCTCGTCTGCACCGACTGGGGGCTGATCAACGACGCCGAGATCTTCGGGCAGCCGTTCCCCGCCCGCGCATGGGGCGTGGAAGAGCTGACGCCGCGCGAGCGGATGGTGAAGGTGCTCGAGGCGGGTGCGGATCAGTTCGGCGGCGAGGACTGCCCGGAGCTGCTGGTCGAGCTCGTCGCCGACGGCACGATCGCCGAAGAGCGACTCGATGTCTCGGCGCGGCGGATCCTGCGCGAGAAGTTCGAGCTCGGACTCTTCGAGAATCCGTTCGTCGACGAGGCGGCCGCCGACGAGATCGTCGGCAGCGCCGAGTTCCGCGCCGCAGGTGAGGCGGCTCAGCGCGCATCCATCACGGTGCTGACCAACACCGGCGCTCTCCCGTTCACCGTGGGGCTCGCGCTCTACGTCGAGGGGATCGATGCCGAGGTCGCAGCGGCATACGGACGGATCGTCGCGACCCCGGAAGAGGCCGACCTCGCGATCATCCGATTGCAGGCGCCGTTCGAGCAGCGCGACACGTTGTTCGAGAACTTCTTCCATGCGGGATCGCTCGACTTCCCCGATGAGGTCTTAGCTCACGTGCGACAGGTCGCCTCCGCTGTGCCGACAGTGGTCGACGTGCTCGCAGACCGCCCGCCGATCCTTCAGCCGATCACGGATGCGGCCGCCGCCGTCACGGTGAACTGGGGTGTCTCGGGCGCTGCCCTGCTCGACGTGCTGAGTGGTGTCGTCAGCGCTCAGGGCCGGTTGCCGTTCGACCTTCCGAGGTCGATGCAGGCGGTCGCGAGCTCTCGTCCCGACGTGCCCTTCGACACCGCGGATCCGCTCTTCCGATTCGGACACGGGCTCACTCCGTAGCGCCCCGAGCCCCCTCTCGAGCCCCCTCTCGAACCGCCCCTCGAACCGCCCCGCAGGATCGCTCCTTCGGGGCGGTTCTGCGTGCGCGCGGACGTCGGGCGTCACGCCGCGCTGTAGCGTGCGATTCGTCCTGCCGCCGACGTCGTTGCGCGCGACCTGTAGACCGGTTCTGATTAGGAACACCGAAACGTCTTGCATCGGTGGTCGCTCGACGCCAGGCGGCGGGCGAAGAGGGGCGAGTGGTTCCCGCCCGGCAGCCAGCCCGCGCTGCTCGGCACGGTGTTCCACAACCTCGCACTCGTGGCGCTGACGGCGCAGGTCTGCTTCGTCTACGCGTCCGGCGCGCTGTACAAGGCCGGCGGGACGCCCTGGGAAGAGGGCTACGCGGTCTACAACCCGCTGCAGACCGCGCGGTTCGGCACCTGGCCGGTGCTCGGTGATCTCGTCACCACGTGGGGACCCATGGTCGTCGCGGCGACGTGGGGCTCGATCATCCTGCAGGTGGCCTTCCCGCTGATGCTGCTCACGCGACCGACGCGTCTCATCGGTCTCGTCGGCATCCTGTCGTTCCACATCGGGATCGGTGTGCTCATGGGGCTGCCGTGGTTCTCCCTCACCATGATCGCGATCGACTCGATCTTCATCCGCGACCGCACCTGGGCCCGGTTGAGCGCCGGCACGAAGCGACGGTGGGAGCAGGCGAAGAGCGACGCCCCACCCGGTGTCCGCGCCGAGGCGTGAGAGCACGGGGTCGCCCTCGGCGAGAACGACTGTGGTCTGACGACAATCCGGGCGGGCGGTGCGCCGGTACGCGATTGGAGGATGCGTACAGGGCACTTCGCTCCTGGTTGTCGCAGACCTACCATGAGAGCATCCCTACTTCCCTCTGAGAGGAACGCTCATGGTCGACGCCGCCGTCCGTCCGAAGACGACTCGCCCTCACCCAGACAGCACCGATGCCGATCTGACGATCGACATCGCGCGCGTCACCGATCTGCTCATGGGCACGTGGGCTGACACCCGCCGCGAGGCGCGCGAACTGATCAAGGACTCGGCGTTCTGGCGCGACGACGCGCTCGGCAAGGACGAGCACCGCGAGCGCGTGCTCAGCCAGCTGCACCTGCTCGTCGAGAACAAGGCCGTGCATCGCGCGTTCCCGACCTCGCTCGGCGGGGAAGACAACAACGGCGGTAACATCGCCGGCTTCGAAGAGCTGGTCGTCGCCGACCCGAGCCTGCAGATCAAGTCGGGCGTGCAGTGGGGGCTCTTCGGCTCCGCCATCCTGCAGCTGGGCACCGCAGAGCACCACGATAAGTGGCTGCCGGGCGTGATGGACCTGTCGATCCCCGGCGCCTTCGCCATGACCGAGATCGGCCACGGATCCGATGTCGCCGCCGTCGGCACGACCGCGACGTACGACCCCGCCACCGAGGAGTTCGTGATCAACACGCCGTTCCGCGGCGCGACCAAGGAGTACCTCGGCAACGCGGCCCTGCATGGTGTGGCCGCGACCGTGTTCGCGCAGCTGATCACCGACGGCGTGAACCACGGTGTGCACTGCTTCTATGTGCCGCTGCGCGGAGACGACGGGGTCGACCTGCCCGGTATCGGACGCGAGGACGACGGACTCAAGGGCGGACTCAACGGCATCGACAACGGCCGACTGAGCTTCGACCACATCCGGGTTCCTCGCACCAACCTGCTCAACAAGTACGGCGATGTCGCCGCCGACGGCACCTACTCGAGTGCGATCGACAGCCCGGGGCGTCGATTCTTCACCATGCTCGGAACGCTGGTGCAGGGGCGCGTCTCGCTCGACGGCGCAGCCTCGTGGGCATCGGCTCTCGGTCTGAAGATCGCGATCACCTACGCCACCCAGCGCCGCCAGTTCGACGGGGCCGACGGCCAGGAAGTCGTGCTGATGGACTACGGCAAGCACCAGCGCCGCCTGCTGCCGCGTCTGGCGACCACCTACGCGCAGATCTTCGCGCACGACGAGTTCCTGCAGAAGTTCGACGGCGTGTTCTCGGGTCGCATCGACACCCCCGACGATCGGGAAGACCTCGAGACCCTCGCCGCAGCCCTCAAGCCGCTGTCGACCTGGCACGCGCTCGACACTCTGCAAGAGGCCCGCGAAGCCTGCGGAGGAGCGGGCTTCATGTTCGAGAACCGGCTCGTGGGCCTGCGCGCCGACCTCGACATCTACGTCACCTTCGAGGGCGACAACAACGTGCTGCTGCAGCTCGTCGGCAAGAGACTGCTCACCGACTACGCCAAGCAGTTCACCGGAAAGGATGCCGCGGCACTCGCCAAGTTCGCCGTCGGCATGACCGCGGGCAAGCTGTTCCACGGAGCGGGGCTGCGCCAGTTCGGCCAGTCTGTCGTCGACCTCGGTCAGGTGGCCCGCTCGGTCGAGAACGGTCTGCGGGAGGAGCAGCAGCACCAGCTGCTCGCCGAACGCGTGCAGCAGATGGTGGCCGACATCGCCGGTCGTCTGCGCGCGGCAGGCAAGGACAAGGCGCTCGGAGCCCGGCTGTTCAACGAGAACCAGGCCGAGCTGATCGAGGCGGCCCGCGCGCACGGCGAACTGCTGCAGTGGGAGGCGTTCACCGATGCCGTCCGCCGTGTCGACGACGCCGACACCAAGAAGGTCCTGACCTGGCTGCGAGACCTCTTCGGCCTGCAGCTGATCGAGAAGCACCTCGCGTGGCACCTCATCCACGGCAGGCTCTCGACGCAGCGCGCCGCCGCCGTGTCGCAGTACATCGATCGCCTGTGCGCGCGGCTTCGGCCGTATGCCCTCGACCTCGTCGACGCGTTCGGGTATGAGCCCGAGCACGTGCGCGCCCCCATCGCATCGGGCGCCGAGCGCGAACGCCAGGACGAGGCCCGCGACTACTACGCCGCGCTCGCCGCATCCGGTGAGGCCCCCGTGCTCGAGAAGGTGCTGAAGAAGAAGGCGAAGCGCTGACGTCGCTGTCTCAGCTCCTCTGACACCGGCCGGGATCGTGAGATCTCGGCCGGTGCCGTATGCGCGGCGCCCGGATCGGGTTATGAGCCGGGCTGCGGGGGATACGGTGCCGGGGGGTACGGTGCCGGGGGGTACGGCGCCGGTGGGTACGGCGCCGGTGGGTACTGCGCCCCCGGGTGCTGCGGGCTCGGCTGGTCTGGGGTGCCCGCGGTCAGCCTCGCCTGAGCGCGGACGCGCAGCAGCACAGCCGTGAACGCGAGATAGATCAGGGCGGCTGCGGCGCCGCCACCGTACAGGAGCACGCTCGGCACGACGATGTTCAATCCGCGCGGCAGCAGGAACAGCATCCGCGAGGCGAACTCGGGAGCTGCCACCAGAACGATGCTGCTCACGAGCAGCACGACCGCGGGAAGGATGAGGGCGAACGGCGACCAGCGGGTCACCGTGATGCCGGCGACCACGAGCAGTGTGCCGGCGAACACCGCGAAGGCTGCGCCCGGGCGGAGGTCGAAGTCGAAACGCTGCAGGGCGAAGAGGGCTCCGTCGGCGATGCCCCAGATGATCGCCCAGGCGCCCGCCGCCAGCAGCAGCGGAGCGACGATCAGGCCGATCGCACCCAGTGCGCCGCTCTTCGGTCGAGGGTCGCGGCGGACGAGAGCGAGCACGAGTCCCATCGCCCCGAGGGCTGCGAGCACGACGAGAGGGATGCCGTACACCAGGCCATCACCCCAGTCCCGCGGCGCGATGCGGTAGAGCCACGAGAGCGTGATGGGGAAGACCGCGACGATCAGCGGCAGCAGGCTGAACGCGCCGACGACGATCAGGCCTGCCGAGCTCCAGACCCCTGTCAACACGACGAGGATGAGCAGCGCGAGACCGAGAGCCTGCAGCAGGAGGGGCCCGATCAGTCGGGAGAGGTCGCCGCTGGCGCCGAACTCGAAGAACGTGCGATTCATCGTCACTCCGGCTGTGGACAGCAGGATCAGCGCGATCGGCGTGAGTACGAGAGCGATCACACTCGTGATCAGGCGGGCGGTCGAAGATGAACGGCGCATGGGACTTCCCCCTCCGGAGTCTTAGCCCCACCGTAGCGACCGCGCGGAGGTCGCGCACAGATGCGCGCGAGTAGTGTCGACCTGGCTCATTCGCACCCGAGCCGAAATGAACCAACCGAACCGAGGAGTCCGTGATGACCCGCGTCACTGCCTATGCCGCCCCCAGCGAAGCCGCACCGCTTGAGAAGACCGTGATCGAGCGACGTGACCTCGGCCCGCTCGACGTGCTGATCGACATCGCGTTCGCCGGCATCTGCCACTCCGACATCCACACCGTTCGCGGTGACTGGGGTCCGCAGAGCTACCCCCTCGCGCCCGGGCATGAGATCGCCGGCACCGTCGCCGCTGTCGGCTCCGACGTCACGAAGCACGCCGTGGGCGACCGCGTCGGCGTCGGCTGCCTGGTGAACTCGTGCGGCGAATGCCGCAACTGCCTCCGCGGCGACGAGCAGTTCTGCTCGAACGGCGCTGTATTCACCTACGGCGCCGAAGACCGCGACGGCACGGTGACCCAGGGCGGATACTCCGAGCAGGTCGTCGTCACCGAGTCGTTCGTCGTGCACATCCCCGACGCGATCGAGCTCGATGTCGCAGCACCCCTTCTGTGCGCCGGCATCACCACGTACTCGCCGCTGCGTCACTGGAACGTCGGCCCCGGCACCCGCCTCGCCGTCGTCGGGCTCGGCGGACTCGGCCACATGGGCGTGCAGATCGCCCATGCTCTCGGCGCCGAGGTGACCGTGCTGTCTCAGACGTTGAATAAGAAGGACGACGGCCTGCGCCTCGGAGCAGACCACTACTACGCGACGAGCGACCCCGAGACGTTCCGTTCGCTGCGCGGATCATTCGACGTGATCCTCAACACCGTCAGCGCCGTCGTCGACCTGCGCGCCTACCTCGGCCTGCTCGATGTGGGCGGATCGATGGTGTGCGTCGGCGCACCTGCCGAGCCGCTCTCCGTCAATGTCAGCTCGCTGATCGGCGGTCGCCGCTCGCTCGCAGGCTCGAACATCGGCGGCATCCGCGAGACGCAGGAGATGCTCGACTTCTGCGCCGAGCACGGCATCGCTTCTGAAGTCGAGGTCATCACCGCCGAGCAGATCAACGAGGCGTACGAGCGCGTCCTCGCCTCAGATGTGCGCTACCGCTTCGTGATCGACGCGTCGACCTTCGCAGACTGAGATCGCGGGGGAGGCGGCCGCGCTGACGGCTTCCTCCCCTCTTCTCTTCTTCTCTTCTTCTTTTCCTCTCTTCCTCTTCTCTTCCTCCCTGTCTCCTTCCTCTTCTCTGTCCTTCCTCCCCCTTTCTTCTCCCTCCCCCTCTCTTCTTCCTCCCCCTCTCTTCTTCCTCCTCTTCCCTTCCGCCTCCTCTTGTCCCAGCATTCTGGTAGGCCGGAATGCGTGTCCGATCTGGGGTTGTTCGGGCGGGTTTCGGGGT
>NZ_JAGGPD010000295.1 GCF_018613995.1 Microbacterium sp. ISL-103
ACAGCGCGTCTGCCCCGGGGGGCGCATCGTCCCATCCGCCGTGCGAGCGGCCGGCGAGCACCGACAGCTCGGCGGGGTTCGGGGTGACCACGTGCGCGCGGCCGAGGAGATCGCGCAGCGCCGACTCGGCATCCTGGTCGAGCAGCCGGTCGCCACTCGTGGCCACCATGACGGGGTCGAGAACCACGACGGGCGGGCGCACGCCATCGATCCAGTCGATGACTGTGCGGATCACGTCGGCGCTCGCGAGCATCCCGATCTTCACCGCATCGATGACGACGTCGTCGGAGAGAGCGTCGAGCTGCTCGCGCAGGAAGGCCGCAGGCGGCACATGGATCCCGCGCACCCCCACCGTGTTCTGCGCGGTGAGGGCGGTGAGCACCGCCATGCCGTATCCGCCGTTCGCGGCGATCGATTTGAGATCGGCCTGGATCCCCGCTCCCCCCGACGGGTCGCTGCCGGCGATGCTCAGCACGCGCGGAGTGCCGGATGCTCGCCAGCGCCGCACGAAGGCCGCAGCCTCCTGCGCCGGATCCGCGGCGGCGCAGAGCGCGGAGACCACGGCGAGCCCCGCCGCTCCGGCCGCTCGCAGCCGCTCGGTGTCGTCGATCCCGACCCCGCCGATCGCCACGCACGGCAGAGCGGCCGACGCGATGAGAGCACGGAAGCCTTCGATGCCGAGTGCCGGCGGGTGATCCGGCTTGGTGCTGGTGGGACGGATGACGCCGACCCCGAGGTAATCGACGGTGCCTGGCGGAAGAGCGTGCACCACGGCGAGATGCTCGGGATTGTTCGCCGTCAGCCCGATGATCGAGTCCGGGCCGAGCGCCTCGCGAGCGCGCAGCACGGATTCGTCCCCCTGTCCGAGGTGCACCCCGTCGATTCTGGCCCCCTGCGCGCGTGCGGCGACGGCGGCGTCGAGGCGATCGTTCACGACGAGAGCGGCGCGACCGTCGATCACGCGCGAGAGCTCGACGAGCTGCGCGGTGGTCTCGGCATCCGTCGCGGTCTTGTCGCGCAGCTGCACTATGCGCACACCCCCATCGACTGCCTGGCGGACGGTCTCGATCACGCCCCGATCGCCGCACAGTTCCGGATCCGTGACGAGGTACAGCGACAGGTCGGCGATCACAGCGCGAACTCCCGGGCGCGCGCCGCAGCGGTGAGCTCGGACGGCCGCACCGCGGCGAGCGCATCGAGGAACGCGACGGCGAAGCTGCCGGGACCCGCCGCCTGCGCCGCAGCCTGCTCGGCGGCGATCGTGTAGACGAGGCTCGCCGACGCCACCGCGGTGAGCGGGTTGGCTCCCACGGTGCGCGCCACGCCCAGGAAGGCCGCCATCACCGCCCCCAAGGCGCATCCTCCGCCGGTGACGCGGGTGAGCGACTCGTCGCCGTTCTCGATCCGCAGCAGGCGGCGTCCGTCCGTGATGAGGTCGACCGCGCCGGACACCGCGACGACCGACCCGTGTCGGGAGGCGAGCGTGAGAGCAGCGTCTGCCGCAGCATCCGTGGTGTCGGTGGCATCGACGCCGCAACCGCCGGTGCTGAGCCCGGCGAGCGCCAGTATCTCGGAGGCGTTCCCCCGGATCGCCGTCGGGCGCGAAGAGGCGAGCTCGTGAGCGAGTGCCGTGCGCACCGGCAGAGCGCCGATCGCGACGGGATCCAGTACCCAGGGAGTGCCGGAGGCGGTCGCACCGGCGACGGCTTCGAGGCTCGCTGCACGCTGCTCGGGGGTCGGCGTGCCGAGGTTGATCAGCAGTCCCGAGGCGACGCCGGCGAAGATGCCGGCCTCACCGACGATGTCGACCATCGCGGGTGCTGCGCCGAGGGCGAGCAGCACGTTCGCCGTGAAGCCGGTGACGACGGCGTTCGTGATGCAGTGGGTCAGAGGTGGTGCCTCGCGCAGGGCGGACAGGAGCTCGGCGGCCGAAGCCGCGAGGGTCGAATCGGATTCCGGACG
>NZ_JAGGPD010000296.1 GCF_018613995.1 Microbacterium sp. ISL-103
GGCGTAGCCGATGTGGCCGTTCAGGCCCGAGCCGACCTGGCGGATCAGCATGACCAGCGACATGTCGTATCCGCCGGGTCCGCCCGTGCTCTTGGAGAGCACGTCGAGTTCGGCGAACACCCTCATCGCCGAGACGGCGATGAGCACCGCGATGAGGAGCATCGCGCCGCGCACCGAGGGGATCGTGACCGAGAGGAAGCGGCGGAACGAGCCCGCGCCGTCGAGCATCGCGGCCTCGTGCAGCTCCTTGCCGACGTTTCCGAGGGCGGCGAGGTAGACGACCATGTAGTAGCCGAGCCCCTTCCACACCGTCAGCAGGATCGCGCAGCCGAGCAGCAGCCACCGGTCGACGAGGAACGCCATCGGCCTGTCGACGAGCCCGAGGAACTCGAGCGTCTGATTGATGATGCCCCTGCTGTCGAACAGCCAGGTCCAGATGAGGGCCACCACGACGACCGAGGCGATGACCGGGAAGTAGAACGTCGTGCGGAAGAACGCGATGCCCGGGAGCTTCTTCTGCACGAGCAGTGCCAGCAGCAGCGGGAGGATCGTCAGCAGCGGTACGCAGACCACCACGTAGATGATGCACGTGGTGAGGGCGTTCCAGAACATCTCGTCGCCGAACATCCGCTCGTAGTTCGCCCCGCCGACGAACTCGGGAGTCCGCAGGGGGCGCGCGTCGGTGAAGCTCAGGAAGACGGTGTTGAGGAACGGCCAGAGCGCGAACACCAGCACCCAGATGACGGCGGGGCCGAGGAGGAGCCACGGTGTGAACCACCGGTGCGACGTGATGGTCTTCCTCTTGCTCCGGGTGCCGCTCCGGGTCCGGATGCCGGTGTCCGCGGTCATGCTTACTGGTCCACGCGGTTCGCGTTGGCGTACTCGACGATCTTGTCGAGCTGCTCCTGCGCGTCGGCCTCACCGTTGACGGCGAGGGCGATCTGCTGGGTCATGTACGTCGCCATGTCGGACGTCCACTGGAACGGGATGGCCTTGGCGTCCTCCATCGCGGTGAACACGGTGTCGATCGCGGCGAGCTGCTTCTCATCGGTGATCGACGACGAGATGTTCTCGACGACGGCGTCGCCTCCGCCCGAGGTGCCGGGCGCGGTGCCGACGGCGAGCGACGAGAACGCGACCTGGTTCTCCTCGTTCGTCGCGAACTCGGCGAACGCGAGCGCGGCCTCCTTGTTGTCGGAGTCGGCCGACACGTTCAGCCCCTGCACGTAGAGCGGCGGGATGCCCAGGCGCTGCGTGGCGACGGTGCTCTCGAGCAGGGCGGGAGCATCCTTCGCGAGATCGGTGGTGAAGCCCGTGCCGCCGGTCGTGAAGGCGACCTTCTCTTGGATGTAGGCCTCGGCGTTCCCGCCGTAGTCGCCGGTCAGGGCTTCAGCCGGCATGGCCCCTGCCGCATACGCATCCGCGTACTTCTCGATGATCTCGGCGGCCTCGGCGGTGTTGAAGTCGAACTCGCCCTCATCGTCGATGACCTCCATGCCTGCGGAGGTGAAGGTGTCGAGGGCCGGGATCGACGAGAGCAGCTGCACCTTGCCGCCGGATTCGGTCGCCACGTCCTTCGCGAGGGTGAGCAGTTCGTCGACGGTCGTGGGGAGGTTCTCTTCGGTGACGCCGTAGGGAGCGAGCTGGGCGAGGTTCCACCACGACGCGTCGCTGGAGAGGTACCAGGGCAGACCGTAGGTGCCCTCGGCCCCGGGGTACTGGCTGTAGGCGTCCCACGCCCCGGCGTTGTATCCGGACTCGAGATCGGGATCGGCCGTCTCGAGGTCGACCAGCTTGCCGGCGGCGACGAGCGGATAGGCGATGTCCGGCGGCAGGTTCAGCACGTCGGGCAGGGTGTCTGCGTTCGCCTGGCTCAGGATCTTCTCCTGGTAGCCGTCACCCGGCTGGTCGAGCCACTCGACCGTGACGTCGGGGTGCTCCTTCTCGAACGCGTCGATGAGGTCTTCGAAGTAGGGCGTGAACTTCTCGTTCTTCAGCGACCAGGTCTGGAACTGGATCGTGCCGCTCAGCTCGCCCGACGTGTCGATCGGACCCGCGGCACCCGATGTGGTGCCGCCTCCCGTGCAGCCGGCGAGCGCCATGGCGCCGATCGTGAATGTTGCCAGAGCGACAATGCGTGCGGGAACTTTCATCGTGCTTCTTCCTCGAGGCGGGCGATTGGCGGTGTCCGCTGGACGGACTACAACGCTTTAGCAGATGAAACCATCCGATCCCCGCTCTGTC
The DNA here is from genome assembly GCF_018613995.1 of Microbacterium sp. ISL-103. Classification (GTDB taxonomy): domain Bacteria; phylum Actinomycetota; class Actinomycetes; order Actinomycetales; family Microbacteriaceae; genus Microbacterium. The sequence goes on from NZ_JAGGPD010000296.1 coordinate 2,245, forward strand.
AAGGTGCAGCCGCCTCTCGGTGAGTCGAGTGGCGGAATTCCGGTGTGCGTCCTGTTGCTCAAGCGTTATAGTGGTGCGACATGTCCTCGCCGGAGGGCTCAGTCGGAAAGGTCCGGACACATGACGCAGCGCCGCGCTCTCGATGCTCGCCTGAGATTCGGGGCGAACTACACGCCGTTGAAGGACTGGATGCACTCCTGGCTCGACTTCACTCCCGACGACGTGCGGCGGGACTTCGCGGCGCTCGCCGAGTTGGGGCTCGACCACGTCAGGGTCTTCCCGCTGTGGACGGTGCTGCAGCCCAACCGCACCCTGATCCGCACGAAGGCGATCGACGATGTCCGCGCGATGGTCGACATCGCCGCCGAGTTCGGGCTCGACGCGAGCGTCGACGTGATCCAGGGCCATCTGTCGAGCTTCGACTTCGTCCCGTCGTGGCTGTACACCTGGCACGACCGCAACATGTTCACCGATCCGAAGGCGCTCAGCGGTCAGGTCGCACTCGTGCAGACGCTCGCCGGTGCCCTGGGCGACGCCTCCAACTTCCTCGGGCTGACGCTCGGCAACGAGACCAACCAGTTCTCGGCGCACACGCATCCGTCGCCCTGGCCGGTCACGGTCGACGAAGCCGGCACCTGGATCGAGTCGCTGCTCGCCGCCGCCGAGACCGCGGCGCCGGGCGTCGCGCACGTGCACAGCGAGTACGACGCGGTCTGGTACATGGACGGGCACGGATTCACTCCTGCGCACGCCTCGCGCCTGGGCGCGATGACCACGATCCACTCGTGGATCTTCAACGGCACCGCTCAGCGATACGGAGGCCGCTCGGTCGCCTCAGACCGTCATGCCGAGTACCTCATCGAGCTGTCGCGCGCCTTCGCCACCGACCTCGATCGCCCCGTGTGGCTGCAGGAGGTGGGGGCGCCGTCGAACTGCCTCGACGAGAGTGAGATGCCCGGCTTCCTCGAGGCGACCCTGCGCTCGGCTCTTCGCACCGAGAACCTCTGGGGTGTGACCTGGTGGTGCTCGCACGATGTGAGCCGCGACCTCGGCGACTTCCCCGAGCTGGAGTACTCGCTCGGCCTCATCGATCAGAGCGGTGCCGCCAAGCCCCTCGGTCGCCGGTTCGCCGAGCTGATCCCCGAACTGCGCGAGCGCGCGACCCCGCCCGCGCGCGATACGGCGATCGTCGTCGAGGTCGACGATCGCGAGGTGCCCGTGAGCCGCGCGGCGCTGAGCCCCGGCGGCGCGGTCTTTCAGACCTGGGTCGATGCCTGCGACGCCGGTCTCGACCCCGCCTTCGTCACCTCGCGGTCTGCCCTCGACCCCGCAGCTCTCGCGGCACGCGGCATCCGTCGCCTGATCCGTCCCGATCTGTCGGAGAGCGCCGTCGACCCGTACGGGTCCGTCAACACCGTCGTCAGCAGCTGAGCGCGCTCACGAACTGCTGAGCGCCTTCACGCCTGAGGTGTCGGAGGGGCTGTGCTCTCACGCGCCGTCAGCGTCGGCGTCGGCCCCTGGGCGCTGGGCAGATTCGCTCCGGCGAGGATCTGCTCGAGAAGCAGGGTCGCCGCCTGCTCTCCGAGCTCGAACGTGTCACGGGTCATCGCGGTGATCGACGGATTGATCAGCCCGGCGATCACCGAGTCGTCGAAAGAGGCGATCGAGACGTCGCGAGGCACGGCGCGTCCCATCTCCTGCGCCACTCGGAGCCCCGCCACGGCCATCACATCGTTGTCGTAGACGATGGCGGTCGGGCGGAGGCGCCCGGAGAGCTGTGCGCGGGTCACCGCCGATGCCCGTGCGGGAGAGAAGTCGGTCGTGATCACCTCACCCGCGATGCCGTCGGAGGCCATCCGGTGCAGCACTTCGGCGCGCAGTCGGGTGTGCTCGAGCTCGGCGGGGCCCGCCACGTAGGCGATGCGGGTGTGACCGAGCGCGGCGAGATACGAGAAGAGCGTCTCGGCGACCTCGTCGTCGGCGATCCAGACGCTGGGCACCGCGCCCTCGGGTGACGGCTTCGAGCCGATCAGCACCGCGCGGGCATCGAGCGCGGCGATGCGGTCGCTGCGAGGGTCGTCGTCGCGCGGGTCGATCATGATGATGCCGTCGACCTGGTTCGACGATCGCCACTGTCGATGCACCTCCATCTCTTCCGCGATGTCGGTGACCAGCCGCAGCTGGAGGCTGACCTTGCTCTCGGACAGTCGCGACTCGATGCCGGCGATGAGGTCGGTGAAGAAGGCCTCGGATCCGAGGGAACGCGCGGGGCGGGCGAGCGCGAAGCCGACCGTGTTCGCTCGAGCGCCGACCAGCGCCCGGGCGGCCGAGCTCGGCTGCCAGTGGTTCTCCTCGACGATCGCGAGGATCCGCTGACGGGTCTCGTCGCTCACGCCGGGGCGTCCGTTGAGGGCGAAGGACACAGCCCCCGGGGAGACTCCGGCCATTCGCGCGATGTCCGCGATCGTGACGCGTTTTCCCGAAGCCATGGGCCTCACCCTACTTGATCGGTTTAGCCCCCGAAAAGCCGCGCGACGTCGCATTTCGTCGGAACACTAGATCGCTTTAGTAAATCCGATAGCATTGTCGGCAGTCGCCCGACCCCAGGGCGCGCGCCACGCACCCCTCATCGTCGAGCCCGGAGGACAACACCATGCATGATGACACCTCGCTCACCGTCGGCCGCGTCAAGCGCGTGCTCGACGAGCGCATCCGCCCGGCGGTCCACTCGGCATCCGTGCCCCTCGTCATCGAGGTCAACGAGCTTCCGGGCGAGCCGATCAGCGCGGCGGAAGGACTCGCCCTCGACTTCGCGGCGGCATCCGTGCCGAGCATGTGGGGGCCGGCCTGGTCGACGACATGGTTCAAGATCACCGGTCGCGTGCCTGCCGACTGGGCGGGCCGCCGGGTCGAGGCGGTCATCGACCTCGGATTCGACATCAACATGCCCGGCTTCCAGTGCGAGGCGCTCGTCTACCGCCCCGACGGAACGCCGGTGAAGAGCATCAACCCGCGCAACCAGTGGCTGCCGATCGCCGAATCCGCCCACGGCGACGAGCCGGTCGAGCTCTACCTCGAGGCGGCCGCCAACCCGGTGCTGCTCGACTACCACCCCTTCCTGCCGACGCAGGAGGGCGACATCCGCACCTCATCGCGTGAGCCGCTGTATCGCACCCGCCGTATCGACCTCGCCGTCTTCGAGCAGGAGGTGTTCGAGCTGTCCCTCGACCTCGAGGTGCTGTTCGAGCTGCAGGCCGAGCTCCCGGCGACATCGCCCCGACGGATGCGCATCCTGCAGGCCATGGACGACGCCCTCGACGTCCTCGATCTGCAGCACATCGTCGAGACCGCCTCCGATGCCCGAGCCCGTCTCGCCCCCGCGCTCGCGGCGCCGGCCGAGGCGAGCGCCCATCGCATCTCGGCGATCGGTCACGCGCACATCGACTCCGCCTGGCTGTGGCCGGTGCGCGAGACGATCCGCAAGGTCGCCCGCACGACATCGTCGATGACGACGCTGATCGACGAGCAGCCGGACTTCCTCTACGGCATGTCGAGCGCGCAGCAGTACGCGTGGTTGAAGGAGCACCGCCCCGAGGTCTACTCGCGTGTCAAGGCGGCCGTCACGGCCGGCCGATTCCTGCCGCTCGGCGGCATGTGGGTCGAATCCGACACCGTGATGCCGTCGGGCGAGTCACTCGTTCGTCAGTTCTCGTACGGCCAGCGGTTCTTCGAGCGCGAGTTCGGCATCCGGTCCAAGGGCGTCTGGCTGCCCGACAGCTTCGGATACTCGCCGGCCCTTCCTCAGCTCATGCGTCGCGCGGGCTTCGAATGGTTCTTCACCCAGAAGATCTCGTGGAACCAGCAGAACGTGTTCCCGCATCACTCGTTCCTCTGGGAGGGCATCGACGGATCGCAGGTGTTCACGCACTTCCCGTCGATGGACACGTACAACTCGCAGCTGAGTGGCATGGAGGTCGCCAAGGCCTCGCGTCAGTTCAAGGAGAGCCGGGTGACCTCGCGGTCGATCGCGCCGGTCGGCTGGGGCGACGGCGGCGGCGGAACCACGAGCGAGATGACCGGCAAGGCGAAGCGCCTCGAGGACCTCGAGGGCAGCGCGCAGGTCGTGTGGGAGCATCCCGACACCTTCTTCGACGCGGCCCGCGCCGAGCTGCCGAACCCGGCCGTGTGGGTCGGCGAGCTCTATCTCGAGCTGCATCGCGGAACCCTCACCAGCCAGCACGCCACGAAGGCGCTGCACCGCTGGGCCGAGCATGCCCTGGTCGAGGCCGAGCTGTGGGCGGCGACGGATGCCGTGCGCACCGGCGCCGCGTATCCGCAGGCCGAGATCGACCGCCTGTGGGAGACGGTGCTGCTGCACGAGTTCCACGACATCCTGCCCGGCACGTCGATCGCCTGGGTGCACCGCGAGGCTGTCGAGGTGCTCTCCGGCGTCCTTTCCGACGCACGGGCGCTGGCCGATGCGGCTCGTCGCTCGCTCGCGGGCGAGGGCGATCGTGAGCTGCGGTTCGTGCCCACATCCGTCGGTGGCGGCCGTGCGCTGGGTGCCGGGTTCGTCGAGGAGTCCGGGGCGGCATCCGTCCTGCTCTCCGGCGAAGACGGCGGGTGGCGTCTCGAGAACGAGCTGGTCTCGGTGCTGATCGCAGCCGACGGGCTCATCGTCTCGGCGGTCGACAAGGCGTCGGGTCGTGAGGCCGTGGCCGAGGGGCGGGCTGCGAACCTGTTCCAGCTGCACCAGGACTTCCCCAACATGTGGGACGCGTGGGACATCGACAAGTACTACCGCAACAGCGTCGACGACCTCACCGGGGTCGCGTCGATCTCGGCATCCGTCGTCGACGGCACGGCCAGCGTCGTGGTGACCCGAGCGTTCTCGGAATCGACGATCGAGCAGACGATCACCCTCGCGCCCGGTGAGCGCACCGTCGTGCTGCGCAACGACGTCGACTGGCACGAGACCGAGAAGCTGCTCAAGCTCGCCTTCCCGCTCGACATCCAGGCCTCGCACACCGAGGCCGAGACGCAGTTCGGGTATCAGTCGCGCGTGACGCACACGAACACGAGCTGGGAGGCCGCCAAGTTCGAGACCTCGATGCACCGCTTCGTGTTGGTGCGCGAGCAGGACTTCGGTGTCGCTCTGGTGAACGACTCGATCTACGGCTACGACACCTCGCGGGAGGTGTCGGATGACGCGGTCGCCACCACCGTGCGGCTGTCGCTGCTGCGGGCGCCGCGGTTCCCCGATCCCGACACCGATCACGGCCACCACGAGATCACGGTCGGCTTCGTGATCGGAGCGGATGCCGCGGTCGCGACGACCGAGGGCATCAGGCTCAACACGGTGCCGACGCTGGTGCGCGGTGCGCACGAGGTCGCGCCTCTCGTCTCGGTGCAGGGCGAGGGCATCGTGATCTCGGGCGTGAAGCTCGCCGACGACGGGTCGGGCGACGTGATCGTGCGTCTCTACGAGGCGCTCGGGCGTCGTGCCGTCGGTGCCGTGGATGTCGGCTTCGAGCACCGCGAGATCCGTGAGGTGTCGCTGATCGAAGACGCACTCGATGATGCGCGGGTGGGCGGAGAGCTGCGCCTGCGGCCGTTCGAGGTGCGGACGCTGCGCATCACGCGCTGAGGCGGGGTGCTGAGGTCCGCGCGCTGAGGCCGCCGACGTTCCGTGAAGGCGGCCATTGTGGCCGCCGCCGTGCGGGAGGACTATAGGCGAATGGCGACCCTCGATGACGTCCGTGAGATCGCACT
>NZ_JAGGPD010000297.1 GCF_018613995.1 Microbacterium sp. ISL-103
GAGAAGCTGTGGCCGGACCTCGAGACGTCGGCCGAGCTCGCCGAACTGCAGACGAACATCGCCACCTACATCACGCAGGCGCAGGCGGAGTTCGTCACCGGTCAGCGTGACATCGCGGACGACGGTGCGTGGGACGCATACGTCGCCGATATCGAGGGCCTCGGGCTCGCACGCTACCTGGAGCTGCTGCAGGCGGCGTACGACGCGCTCTGATCGACGACGAGGTGCGCGGGGCGGATCATCCATCCCGCGCACTTCTGCGTGGGGCCGCGGGTCCGGACGCGCGAAGAGGGGGGACGGATGCCTCGGCATCCGTCCCCCTCGGGGATCGCGGCGCGGGGTCGCTCAGCGCACGAGCGACTGGATGGCGGCGGCGGATGCGCCGCGCGCCCAGTCCTCGAAGGTGTGCGGGCGGGTGAGGATGCGGCATCGCGCCGCAGCGCCGAACGCGTGCGCGTCGAACGCGTCGTGCAGCGTCTTCTCGAAGAGATCGAAGTTCGAGACGCCCTCGCCGCCGATGATGACGACTTCGGGACCGGTGAGGTTCACGAGGGTGGCGATCGCGGTGCCGATGAGGCGGGCGGCCTCGCGGAACGCGGCATCGGCGTCTGGATCGCCCGCGTGGGCGAGAGCTATGGCTTCATCGATCGTGATCGTGCGTCCGAGGGCACCGGACACGGCGGCCTCGATCGCTCCGGTCGAGGCGGCGGCCTCGACGCAGCCGCGGCGACCGCACGGGCAGACGAGGGAGGGATCGGCGAGGGGCAGGTGGCCGATCTCGCCCGCGACGCCGAACGCGCCTCTGACGACCTCGCCGTTGAGGTGCAGGCCGCTGCCGATTCCGCGTCCGATGGTGACGATGGCGAAGGAGGCGGTGCCGAGACCGACCCCGAACCAGTGCTCGCCGATGGTCAGGGCGTGCACGTCGTTCTCGACGGTGACGGGCCAGGGGAGGCGCTCCTGCAGGAGGTCGCCGAGCGCCACATCGGCCCAGCCCATGATGTTCGACTCGCGCACGATGCCGGTGGAGCTGTCGACGTCGCCCGACACCGCGACTCCGATGCCCGCGATCGCCGAGGCGCTCTCGCCCAGCGCGACCTCGAGGGCTCCGACGATGTCGGAGATCGTCTCGATGACGGTGTGGGGGTCGTCGGAGGGGAGCGCGCGGCGCTCGCTCGCGAGCACGGTGGTCGAGAGGTCCGTCGCGACCGCGATGACCTCATCGACGTTGACCTTGACGCCGATCATCACCATCGCCTCGAGGACGATCGATACGGGGCTCACCGGACGCCCCGGGGTGCCGTCACGGTGTGAAGCCGGCGGTGCGTCGACGAGGCCGGCCGCGACGAGCGGGGCGACGGCCTTCGTGACGGCCGCCTGCGACAGCCCGGTCTGGCGGGCGATGTCGATGCGGCTGATGGGGCTGCGCGTCAGGATCGTCTCGAAGACCCGGGA
>NZ_JAGGPD010000298.1:0-448 GCF_018613995.1 Microbacterium sp. ISL-103
GTCACCGTGACGCCCGGGATCAGCAGCGCGATCTCGGTGCCGCAGGCCGCGGGCATCCCGGTGACGCATCGCGGAGGCGCCTCGGCGGTGCACGTCGTCAACGGCCACGGCGATCCCGCGCCGAGCGCCCTCGCCGCTCTGCGCGACCCGACGGTGACGACGGTGATACTGATGGGGGTCGCATCGCTGCCGCGGCTGGCCGCATCGGCGCTCGCCTCGGGAGCGCGGGGCGACACGGCGGTGGCGATCGTCGAGAACGGCCACACCGAGAGGCAGCGCACGATCCGCAGCACGCTCGCCGACGTCGCGAAGGACGCACGGGCTGCGCAGGTCGTGAATCCCTCGGTCATCGTGATCGGCGAGGTCGCCCGCGCGGGTCTTCTTCTGCCGACGACCGCGATGCTGTCGGAGAGCATGACATGACCATCGCACGGACCCCCGGTTCCGC
>NZ_JAGGPD010000298.1:482-1693 GCF_018613995.1 Microbacterium sp. ISL-103
GGTGGTGCATCGCGCGCCGGCCCTGAGCATCGTGACGAACTCCGACGACGCCGAGCTGCTCGCGAGGACGAAGCTCGTGATCGCCTCGCCTCCCGACATCGTGATCGTGACCACGGGTGTCGGATTCCGCGGCTGGATGGATGCCGCGCACGAGCACGGACTCGACGAGCAGCTGGACACGGCCCTGGCGAGCGCCCACTTCGTCGCGAGGGGGCCCAAGGCGCACGGAGCGATCCAGCAGGCCGGATTCGCCGCGGACTGGGTGGCCGAGTCCGAGACATCGGCCGAGGTGGGCGAGTATCTTCTCGCGTCCGGAGTCGCGGGCAAGCGCATCCTGGTGCAGCATCACGGCGCCGGCTCCGACGGCCTCGACGAACTGCTGCAGGGCGCCGGCGCCGACGTGCTCAGCATCACCGTGTACCGATGGGGACCACCCCCGAATCCCGACGTCGTGCGTCGATCGGCTCTGCAGGCCGCGGGCGGCGAGGCGGATGCCGTGCTCTTCACATCCGCCCCGGGCGCCGCATCGTGGATCCGCGTCGCCGAGCAGGCGGACGCGCTCGACAGCATCAGGCGGCGTGCGGACTCGGGGCGGCTGCTGCTCGCCTCCGTCGGACCGATCACCGCGGCTCCGCTGCACGCGGCGAACCTCCGGACCACGATCGCCGATCGGGGCCGCCTGGGCTCGCTCGCGCGGACCGTGATCGCCCACTTCGGCGGGGGGCGGGCTCCCTCTCTGCCCACCGATGCGGGACGTGTGGAGGTGCGAAGCGGCGGAGTGCTGGTCGGCGGCGAGTTCATTCCGCTCTCGCGGTCGGCAGCAGCGCTGATCGAAGCCCTCGCCTCGGCCGGAGGGCGCGTGCTCTCCCGAGCCGAGCTCGGGAGCGTCCTGCCGGGGGCGGAGCGCAACGCCCACGCGGTGGAGGTCGCGGTCGCGCGGCTCCGAGAGGCTCTGGGGCGCAACGAGCTCGTGCACACCGTCGTGAAGCGCGGCTACCGCCTCGCAGTCACCGAGGACTGACGACGACGCAGCGGCAGGAACGCGAGAGGAGTCCTGCGGAACGCAGTGCTACGGCGCGGTCGTCTCGGACGGGAGCGGTGCGGGTACCGGGGTCTCCGAGGGCAGCGGTGCGTCGGTCGGCGCCACCGAGGGGGTGAGCTCGGGGGCCGGCGGGTTCGCCCGGGCATGCGCGCCCTGGCTGGCGACGGCC
>NZ_JAGGPD010000299.1 GCF_018613995.1 Microbacterium sp. ISL-103
CCCCGTATGTGCTCGCGCAGATCTTCGGCGGCATTGCCGGCACCCTCCTCGCGGGGGTCATGTTCGACACCGGCCCCGCGTTCTCGTCCAACGACCGCGTCACAGGCGGGCACTTGGTCGGGGAGGTGGTCGCCACCGCGGGGCTCGTGCTGCTGATCTTCGCATTCGCCCGCACGGGCAAGGGCTCGGCCACGGCGGCCGCGGTCGGCGCGTACATCGGCGCCGCCTACTGGTTCACCAGCTCCACATCGTTCGCGAATCCCGCGGTGACGATCGCCCGCATGTTTACCGACACGTTCGCCGGTATCGCACCGTCGTCTGTTGCGCCGTTCATCGCTGCACAACTCGTCGGGGCTGCCATCGGCCTCGCGCTGCTGCTCGCCCTCTATCCAACCGCCGCCCGCACGGCCGGCGACGTCGTGGTCCCTCAACAACTCGAAACCCAGCCCTGAAAGGCAGGCTCATGCATCTTGTAGCGATCGGTGGAAGCGACGCCGGAATCTCCACCGCCCTCCGCGCCCGCGAACTCGACCCGTCCGTCGACGTCACCGTCGTCGTGGCCGACGCCTACCCGAACTTCTCGATCTGCGGCATCCCGTACTACTTCTCCCGCGAAGTGCAGCCCTGGCAGTCGCTCGCCCACCGCACCCACGCAGACCTCGAAGCCACCGGCATGAACCTCCGTCTGGACACCCTCGCCACGGGCATCGACGTCGACGGCCGTCGCCTCACGGTCCGCGACGCGAACGGCAGCGAATCAACCATCGCCTACGACGAACTCATGGTCGGCACCGGAGCGTCCCCGTCAACCGCCGGCATCGCAGGTCTTGACCAGCTCGGCCCCGACGACGGCGTGCACCTGTTGCACTCGATGGGCGACACGTTCGCGCTCGAGAAGTACCTCGACGACCACCAGCCCGAGACGGCAATCATCGTCGGAGCCGGCTACGTCGGCCTCGAAATGGCCGAAGCTCTGACCGTGCGGGGCCTCCAGGTCACCCAGCTCCAGCGCGGCCCCGAAGTCCTCTCCACCCTCGACCCCGAACTCGGCTCACTCGTCCACGACGAACTCACCAGACACGGCGTCGACGTCCTCACCGGTACGCGCGTCGAAGCCGTCACCCGTGACGGCGGCAGGATCACCGTCACCGGTGTCCACGACGGAGAGGCACTCGCCCGCACCGCCGACGTCGTGCTCATCGTCGTCGGCGTGCGCCCCAACACCAGCCTTCTCGCCGCAGCCGGCGCAACCACGGGCGCGGGTGGCGCTGTGGTCGTCGACGAGCGGATGCGCACCGGCCTGCCGAACGTGTGGGCGGCCGGCGACGGAGTGGTCACCCACCACCGCCTCCTTGGGGTCACCTACCTCCCCCTCGGCACCACGGCGCACAAGCAAGGACGCGTCGCAGGAGAGAACGCGATCGGCGGCGACACCCGATTTGCGGGAAGCCTCGGCACACAGGTCGTGAAGGTGTTCGACGTCGTGGCCGCACGCACAGGACTCCGCGACCATGAGGCTGTTGCAGCTGGCTTCGCGCCGCACAGTCACACCGTGATCGCGGATGACCACAAGCGGTACTACCCCGGTGCGACGCCCATCAGCATTCGCGTTACGGGGGACACCCGAGATGGCCGTCTGCTCGGCGCGCAGCTCGTCGGTACTCGCGGCGCAGAGATCTCCAAGCGCGTCGACACGTATGCGACGTCCATGCATCATGGGATGACGGTCGAGGCAATGAGCGACCTCGACCTCTCGTACACGCCTCCGCTCGGCTCCCCGTGGGATGCCGTGCAGGTTGCAACTCAAGCGTGGGAGCGTGAGACGCGCCTGTCGGTATCAGCGGTGTGAGAGTCCGCCGATACTAAGCGTTTCCAGCGGGAGATGAATTGGGAAAGGCCTCTCTCTCACCCTCCCGCTCGGGTACCCATGGGATGCCGTGCTCATGCCGATGTGTTGTCCGGGCGTAAGCGTAGGGCGACCCACCAGGCGCAGCGGCGACAGATGAACACTCCGTCGTCGCGAAGGGCATGCAGCTTCCTACGGGGAAGCGATCGCCCGCAGCATGCGCACACCTGGTCGGAGTCAGTCGCCATGAGTGAGGATCGCGTCTCGGATCTGCGCGATCGTTGGGGAACCGGCCAGACCTTCCGGGGTCGCATAGATTCGGCAGGCTAGGTCGGCGCTGAGGTCCGCACCCGGGAAGAGGTCTTTCCCGTTCAGGGTGATCGTGGGGGACCCCGCGAAGGGGACTTCCGCTGCGTCCTCTTCGGTGCGGATGAGTCGATAGCGCAGTTCTGTTGCTTCGTAGCCCGCTTCTCGGAGGGCCGCGGTGACACGGTGCCCGGCTTCGATCCAGCTAGGGCATTCAGCGATGTGTAACAGTTCGATCTTCATGGTTCTTAGGATCCTCTCTTCTTGCATGGATGCTGGGTATAAAGCGGCCCCCGCTCGACTGCCGCGGGCCTCATGGCATTGTCTGCAACTCGTCGCGGTGCCGCGCATGCTAACAGGGGGCTATACGCTGCCTACTTTTCATCCGGAGGCGTTCGTTCTTGGGATCGCTGTCGTTCCGCGCGCAGTTGCTGTTCAATTCGTGCGTGTGCCCTTCGTTCGTTGCGGTCTGCTCGAATGATGGATCGTAGGACGAACCAGAAGGCGGCGACGACGCCGATGGTCGGGATGATGGACCAGAGGGCATTGGCCCAGTAACTATCGAGAATCATGGTCGCTTCCCGGGGACTCACGCAGCACCAGTGCGAGTCCACCGATGGTAAGGATGAAGGCCGTTTCGTAGCTTCCGAGCGTGTATATCCAGAGTGACTGTTCGTCGGGCGGGGTTGTGTCGATGAGGAGGTGAGCTGCGATCAGTGCGACGGCGGCGAGAATGAGGAAGACGCCAACGCGTACGAGGCGATCGTGAAGCCGGTGTCGGGAGGGCTGGCTCGTGCGCGGGGCTGAGCGGGCGGGGATGTGTGGCTGGGAGCGGTGTCGAGCTCGGTGCGGGTGGCGGATCATCTGAAGATGGCTCCGATGAGATAGAAGCTCGCGATGGCGAGCATCACGGCGAGGGCTGTGGCGCAGGCGATGAAGACAGATATGCGTCGGAAGGGGTTGCGGCGCTGGATCATGGCGACCGTTCTGGTGTGTGTCGTCTATCGGGCGGGAGGGAGG
>NZ_JAGGPD010000300.1 GCF_018613995.1 Microbacterium sp. ISL-103
CAGCCTCGTGCTGCTGCTCGTCGTGAACGGCATATCCAAGCGAGTGACCGGAAGCGGGTTGTGGTGAGCACCGTGATCAGAGAACAGCCCCTCCTCACCGAGGAGATCGTCGTCGCATCGGGCAAGGGGCGGGGTCGCCGCCGGCGGGATCCGATGACCACCGGCGTGAAGGTCAAGGAGACGAGGGATGACCGCACGTTCGTGATCGTGGCCTACCTGCTGCTCACGGTGTTCCTGCTCGTCGTGCTGCTGCCTCTGCTGAACATCGTCGCGAGCTCGTTCTCGAGCCCCCAGGCCGTGTCGTCCGGCCGCGTGCTGTTCTGGCCCGTCGAGTTCACCCTCCGCGGCTACACCGAGGCGCTGAACAACCCTGCGATCCTGCGCGGCTTCGGCAACTCCGTGTTCTACACAGTGGCCGGCACCGTCATCAGCGTCGCAGGGACCGTCGCGATCGCGTACCCGTTGTCTCGAGCGAACCTCTTCGGACGCAAGACCCTCACCGGCGGCGTCGTCTTCACGATGCTGTTCTCCGGCGGCGTGATCCCGATGTACATCGTCGTCCAATCCCTCGGTCTCCTCGACACACGATGGTCGATGATCCTCCCGAACGCGATCGGCGTCTGGCAGGTGATCATCGCGATGGTCTACTTCCGCTCCTCCATCCCCGACGAGGTCTACGAGGCGGCGCAGCTGGACGGGGCGAGCGAACTGCGCATCCTCTGGACGATCGTGCTTCCGCTCGCGAAGCCGCTCCTCGCCGTCATCGCCCTGATGTACGCGATCATGCAGTGGAACTCGTACTTCGATGCGCTGCTCTATCTGCGCGACGCCGACCTGCAGCCGCTGCAGCTCGTGCTGCGAGGCATCCTCATCCTCAACGACGGCGGAGGAGGCGGCGACCTGGCCGCCCAGCTCGAACGTCGAGAACTCGCCGACCTGCTCAAGTACTCGACCGTCATCATCGCCACCGTGCCGATGCTGATCGTGTACCCGTTCGTCGCGAAGCACTTCAGCAAGGGGATCATGGTCGGCGCCGTCAAGGGCTGACCCCGCTCACAGACCCACCACACACACCTGCACACCTCAACCGGTCAAAGG
>NZ_JAGGPD010000012.1 GCF_018613995.1 Microbacterium sp. ISL-103
GCCACGCCGACGATGCGCACGTGCGAGGCCGAGAAGAAAGCCGGGCCGACCGAGATCGCGCCGATGACGACGACGGCGGCGAGCATCAGCGCGATGCTGCCGACGGGACCTTTGAGGTACGAGAGCACCCGAGGGAGCAGAGCCTGGGGCGTCTGCATGTCGGATGCCGGGGCGAATGCCGTGGTCATCGTGCACCTCTCTTGATGCGGAAGCCGTCGATGCCGACGGCGATGATGAGGAGTGCGCCCTGGAAGATCAGTGCGAATGCCGGCGGGAGCCCGAAGAAGGCGATCGACACCGGGATGGTCGAGAGGAAGCCGACGCTGAGCAGCAGCACCAGGAAGTTGCCCTTGCCGCCCGAGAGGCTGATGCCTGCGAGGATCACCGCGGCGATCACGATGAGCTGATAGCTGGCCCCGGCGTTGGGGGTGAAGCTCGGGGTGACCGAGGCGAACAGCACGCCGGCGACTCCGGCGACCGCGCCGGCGCCCGAGAACGTCGCCAGGCGCACGCGGCGCAGCGAGACGCCGCGGGCACGAGCGGCCTGGGCGTTGCCGCCCACGGCGGTGAGGCGTCGGCCCCAGCGCGTCCAGGTGATGGCGAGTCCTGCGAGCACGAGGATCACGAGCATGGGCCAGAAGATGTTCGGCAGGCCCAGGAACTGCCCGAGTCCGAAGGCGCGAAGGGCCGACCCCGACGGGATCTGCGCCGACTTGAATCCGATCATCATGATCGCGAGGCCGCCGAAGCCGGTGGCGAGCGTGACGATGATCGGGTTGAGCTTGCCGTAGACGACGATCAGGCCGTTCAGCAGGCCCCAGGCTCCGCCGGCGACGATGCCGCAGAGCACCGCGAGCAGGTCGGGCACGCCGGCACCCAAGAGGGTGACGGTGGCCCAGGCGCTGACGACCAGGGCGACGGGCAGGCTGAGGTCGAGCAGGCCGCCGCCGATGACGACGATGCCCTGCGCGACCGAGAGGACGCCCGAGATCGCCATCGTGAAGGTGATGGCGAGCAGCGACTGCGTCGAGAGGAAGTCCGGGCGGACGATGGTGGTCGCCGCGGCGAGCAGGAACCAGACCGCGGCGATGGTGAGCGCATCGCGCAGGGCGGTGCGGCTCCCCGCGTCCGGGCGCGCTGTGCGCGCACCCGAACGCGGGGCGGCCGGATCGGCCGTGAGGGTGGGAGTCGTCATGTGAGTCTCGTTCTTCTCGAGACCGATCCGGGAGGAACGGTTAGTTCTTGCAGTAGAGGTCGTAGAGGGTCGTGCCCTCGTCGGCCTGGGAGATCTCGGCGACGCGCTCCTCGATACCGGGGATCTCGGCGGCCTGCTCCTGGGTCACGGCGCACGGCTGCACGCTCACCGCTGCGTCATCGCCCGTGTCCTTGACCTCGGGCGCATCGCCGGCGGCGATCTCGTCCAGGATCTGGAAGGCGTAGGCCGCGTACCCCTCGAGGAAGTACATGACGCTGCCGGCGAGGTTCGGGTCGACGTTGTCGCCCGTGATCAGGCCGCCGTCCTGGCCCCAGCCCATGATGTTGGCGTCACGGCCCAGCTGCGTCGCCGCCTGCAGGGCGCCCACGACAGCCTGGTCGTTGAGTCCGACAACGAGGATGTTCTCGGCATCCGGGTGCGCGGCGAAGACGCCCGGCGCGTTCTGCAGCGAGGTGGTGAGGTTGCCATCGGCCTCGTACGCGACGTACGCGTCTTCTGGGATGTCGGGGCAGACCTCGCCGATCGCCGTCGCGGCGTTGCCGGTGCGCCAGGTGTCGATCTGTCCGGCCGCGGTGCCCTGCGCCGAGATGACGAGGTCGACGTCGCAGTCCCACTCGCTCTTGGCGAGCTCGCCGAGAGCCGTGCCGCCCTCGGTGCCTGCGGCGGCGTTGTCGATGCCGACGAAGTACCAGCCCTCCTGGGCGATGTCGAACGTGATGACCGGGATCTCGGCATCCGCGTACTTCTTCGCGATGACCGGGTTCGCCTCGGGGCGTCCGTTGAACATCATCACGGCGTCGACGCCCTGCTGCACGAAGAGGTCGGCGTTCTTCACAGCGGTCGCCTCGTCGCCGTCGTTGCTGAGCTCGACGTACTTCCAGCCGCGCTGCTCGGCGAGAGCCTGGGCGACGTCGCCCTGGTAGTCCTGCCAGTCGGCGTCGGCCTGACCGCCGACCGCGAAGCCGAGCGTGAAGGTGTCGTCATCTCCGCCTGAGCCGGAGCCGCCGGATGCCTGGTCGGCACAGCCGACCATCGCGATGGCCGATACGAGTGCCACGCCGGCGCCGAGCAGGCGCAGGGCGGTGCGGGGTGAGTGATGCGTCATTGCAGTGCTCCTCTTGAATAGGTGTGGTTCGGGTGGTGCGGGTTCTTGCGGGTGGTGAAGCGTGCTCGTCGTCAGCTGACGAGGGTCTCGGTGTCCTCCGGAGTGGGGACGTCTGCGGGGAGCGCCCCGGTGATGAGGCCGACGATGTCCTGCGCGGTGACGTCGGCGATGTCGCGCACGGCGACCGACCGCCCGAGGCGCATGACGGTGACGCGGTCGGCGACCGTGTGCAGCTGCTGCATGTTGTGGCTGACGAGGATCACGCTGACGCCGTGCTCGCGCAGGCGGCCGATGAGATCGAGCACCTGCTGCGACTCGCGTACGCCGAGTGCTGCGGTGGGCTCGTCGAGGATCACGATGCTGCGGCCCCAGAGCAGCGCCCGGGCGATCGCGAGGCACTGACGCTGTCCGCCTGACATGCCCTTGACCGACACGTTGACCGACTGGATGCCGACGCCGAGCTCGGCGAGCACCTCGCGTGACCGGGCGCGCATGCCGCGGTCGTTCACGATGTTCAGCGCCTTGAGGATCGGGTTGGTCGAGAGCTCTTCACGACCGAGGTACACGTTCTGCACGGCCGACATCGTGTCGACGAGCGCGAGATCCTGATAGACGGTCTCGATGCCGGCGGCCAGGGCGTCGGTCGGGCGACGGAAGTCGACCGGCTTCCCCTCGACCTCGATGGTGCCGCCGTCGGGCACCACCGCGCCCGAGAGCACCTTGAGCAGCGTCGACTTGCCGGCGCCGTTGTCGCCGACCAGGCCCATGACCTCGCCGCGGCGCAGGGTGAGCGATGCGTCGGCGAGAGCGGTCACCGCGCCGTACCGGCGCGAGATGTTGCGAGCGTGGAGAACCAGATCCTGGTCAGCAGCGAGTGCCATGATCAACCTCATTGTCGAAGGGGCGAAACGTGATTTTAAACGTTTCAGGTGTTTAAAACGTTTCAGACTCTACATCGCGATCTCTCGAACCGGCAAGAACTTTTCTCTCCGACCCCAAGACTGCAAGTACAAGGACGCCCTAGTAAATATCCGGGGGCCGAAGTACCATCGACATAGTGCCAACGACGGCGCGAAGGGACATCGCACAATGACTCGTACCATTCCCCATTTCGTAGGCGGAAAGCATCTCAGCCCCGAGGGCGGACGCTTCGCCGACGTGTTCGATCCGAGCACCGGTTCCGTGCAGGCGCGGGTGCCGCTGGCCTCCGCCGACGCGGTCGCCGCGGTCATCGCGAACGCCGAGGCGGCTCAGGCCGCATGGGCGGCGACCAATCCGCAGAAGCGCGCGCGGGTGCTGCTGCGGTTCCTCGATCTGGTGCAGCGCGAGATGACAGAGCTCGCCGAACTGCTCGCGAGCGAGCACGGCAAGACCGTCGACGATGCGAAGGGCGACATCCAGCGCGGACTCGAGGTCATCGAGTTCTCCGCCGGCGCTCCGCACCTGCTCAAGGGCGAGTACTCGACCGGCGCCGGAGCAGGCATCGACGTCTACTCCATGCGTCAGCCGCTCGGAGTCGTCGCGGCGATCACTCCGTTCAACTTCCCCGCCATGATCCCGCTGTGGAAGGCGGGCCCCGCCCTCGCCGCGGGCAACGCCGTGGTGCTCAAGCCCGCCGAGCTCACTCCTCTGACGGCCATCCGACTCGGCGAGCTCGCCCTCGAGGCGGGTCTTCCCGAGGGGCTCTTCGAGGTCGTCACAGGCTCTGGCTCGGTCGTCGGGCAGCGGCTCGTCGAGCATCCGGATGTGCGCAAGGTCGTGTTCACCGGCTCGACCGAGGTCGGCATCGAGGTCGCCGCCGGATGCGCCAGAGCGCTCAAGCCCGTCACGCTGGAGCTCGGCGGCAAGAGCGCCAACATCGTCTTCGCGGATGCCGATCTCGAGAAGGCGGTCGCGGCGGTTCCGGGGTCGGTGTTCGACAACGCGGGTCAGGACTGCTGCGCGCGCAGCCGACTGCTCGTGCAGCGCTCGGTCTACGATCGGTTCCTCGAACTGCTCGAACCGGCGGTCAGGGCATGGCGGGTCGGCGACCCCTCGAGTGCTGACACCGACATGGGTCCGCTCATCTCGGCCGCGCACCGCGACACGGTGTCGGGGTTCCTCGACGACGCGAACATCGCTTTCCGGGGCAGTGCCCCCCAGGGCGACGGATTCTGGTTCGCCCCTGCCGTGGTGCTCGCAGACCCCTCTGACCGGATCGCACAGCAGGAGGTCTTCGGCCCGGTCGTCGCGGTGATGCCGTTCGACGACGAGGCCGATGCGATCCGTCTCGCGAACGACACCGCCTACGGGCTCGCCGGCTCGATCTGGACCGAGAACCTCGGCCGTGCGGTGCGCGTCTCGCGCGGCGTGCAGAGCGGGGTGCTGTCGGTGAACTCGCACGCGTCGGTGCGCTACGCGACGCCGTTCGGAGGCATGAAGGCCTCGGGCCTCGGGCGGGAGCTCGGACCCGATGCTGCCGAGCACTTCACCGAGACCAAGAACGTCTTCTTCGCGACCGACGACGCCTGATCGCGACCCGGCCCCACATCCACTGCAACGGAGAACACACATGAGCATCGATCTGACCCAGCGCCTCAAGGACCGCGTCGCCATCATCACCGGTGGGGCCAGCGGCATCGGCTTCGCCACCGCCCAGCGCTTCGCCGCCGAGGGTGCGTTCGTCGTCATCGCCGACGTCGACCCCGCCACGGGCGAGAAAGCGGCAGCCGAGATCGGCGGTGCGTTCCGGCCCGTCGACGTCGCCGACGAGGCCAAGGTGAACGCGCTGTTCGACGGGGTCGCTGCGGAGTTCGGCCGCATCGACATCGCCTTCAACAACGCCGGCATCTCGCCCGCCGACGACGACTCGATCGAGACGACCGAGCTGCCGGCGTGGGACCGTGTGCAGGACGTCAATCTCAAGAGCGTCTACCTCTGCAGCCGTGCAGCACTTCGCCACATGGTGCCGGCGGGCCGGGGGTCGATCATCAACACCGCATCCTTCGTCGCCCTGCTGGGGTCGGCGACCTCGCAGATCAGCTACACCGCGTCGAAGGGCGGAGTGCTGGCGATGTCGCGCGAGCTCGGCGTGCAGTTCGCGCGACAGGGAGTGCGCGTGAACGCCCTGTGCCCGGGGCCTGTGAACACCCCGCTGCTGCAGGAGCTGTTCGCGAAGGATCCGGAGCGCGCGCAGCGCCGCCTCGTGCACGTGCCGATGGGACGCTTCGCCGAACCGTCCGAACTCGCCGCCGCCGTGGCATTCCTCGCCTCGGATGACTCGTCGTTCATCACCGCCAGTGCCTTCGTTGTCGACGGCGGCATCACCAACGCCTACGTCACCCCGCTGTGAAGCGGGATCATGTCGCTGTGACAGGCTGAGAAGCATGAGCGAGCACGCATCCGACGGCGATCTCGTCGCGGTGCGCCGGGCGGTCTACCGGCCGCTGCGTCGAGGCAACGCCCTCGAGGATGCGGTCGCTCGCCTCGTGCAGACCATCCGTCTCGGCGTCGTCGCCCCTGGGGAGTCGCTGCCGCCGGAGCGTGAGCTCGCGGCATCGTTCGGGGTGAGCCGCGACACCGTGCGCGAGGCGATCCGCGAGCTCGCGGACACCGGGTATCTGGTGCCCAAGCGCGGGCGGTACGGCGGCACGTTCGTTGCCGATCCGCTGCCGCAGCCCTCGGATGCCGGCCCCGTGACCGCGGCCGACATCGACGATGTCCTGGGCCTCCGTCTCGTGCTCGAGACCGGCGCGGTGCGTGCTGCCGCGAGCCGGACGCTCGATGCCCCGACGCGCGCCGACCTGTGGGCACGGCATGAAGCGGCATTGCCCGCCGGCCCCGNNGACACCCTGCTGCACCTCGCGATCGCCGAGGCTGCGGGCATCCCGTCGCTCGTCGCACTCGTGGTCGAGAACAGGGCCGACGTCAACGCCTGGCTCGACACGTTCCCCCTGATGCCGCGGAACATCCAGCACTCGGGCGAGCAGCACGAGCGCATCGTCACGGCGATCCTCGCCGGTCGCCCCGACGTCGCCGAGGCCGCGATGCGCGATCATCTCGCGGGGTCAGAGGCGCTGCTGCGCGGCTTCCTGATCTGAATCCGCGCAGCAGCGCTCGTCTGATTCGCGACGGCCTCAGTTCGCCGCGGCCTCGTCGGCGACGGCCAGGGCCTCGTCGAGAACGGTGAGACCGCGCACCAGGTCGTCTTCGCTGATCACGAGCGGCGGCGCCACGTGCATGCGGTTGAAGTGCGTGAACGGCCAGACGCCGGCCTTCTTGGCGGCGGCGGCGAAGGCGGCGACCGGCGCAGCATCCGCTCCGCTCGCGTTGAACGGCACGAGTGGCTCGCGCGTCTCTCTGTCACGCACGAGCTCGACCGCCCAGAACAGGCCACGGCCGCGCACCTCGCCGACACTCGGGTGGGTGTCGACCCAGCGACGCAGCGTCGGCTCGACGACGCGCTCGCCGAGGTCGCGCACGCGCTCGAGGATGCCGTCGCGGCGGAACACCTCGAACGTCGCGACGCCCGCGGCGCACGCGAGCGGGTGGCCCGAGTACGTCAGTCCCCCGGCGAACGGCGTGGTGTCGAAGGCGCGCGCGATGCGCTCGGAGATCACGACCCCGCCCAGCGGCACGTAGCCGGAGTTGACGCCCTTGGCGAAGGTGATGAGGTCGGGCCGACCGTCGTACGCGTCGATGCCGAACCACTCGCCGAGACGGCCGAAGCCGACCATGACCTCGTCGGCGATGTAGACGATGCCGTAGCGGTCGCACAGTTCGCGGACGCCCTGCAGGTAGCCGGGCGGGGGCACGAGCACGCCGTTCGTGCCGACCACGGTCTCGATGATGATCGCAGCGATCGTCGCGGGTCCCTCGAGCTGGATCGTCTGCTCGAGGTGGGCGAGTGCGCGCTCGGACTCCTGCTCGGGGGTCTCGGCGTGGAACGGCGAGCGATAGAGGTAGGGGCCGAAGAACCGCACGGCGCCCGAATCGGGAGTGCCGTTGGCCCAGCGCCGCGGGTCACCCGTCAGCGAGATCGCGGTCGAGGTCGACCCGTGATAGCTGCGGTACATCGAGAGCACCTTGTGGCGCCCCGTCGACTGACGCGCCATGCGCACCGCGTACTCGTTGGCCTCGGCGCCGCCGTTCGTGAAGAAGACCTTCTCGAACCCCTCGGGGGCGACCTCGACGATGAGCCGGGCGAGCTCGCCCCGCACGTCGTTCGCCATCGCGGGCTGGATCGTCGACAGACGCCCCGCCTGCTGCTGGATCGCGGCGATCAGATCGGGATGCTGGTGCCCGAGGTTCAGGTTCACCAGCTGGCTCGAGAAGTCGAGATAGGCGTTGCCGGCGTAGTCCCAGAACGTCGAGCCCTCGCCCGCGGCGACGGGAAGCGGATCGATCAGGCCCTGCGCGCTCCACGAGTGGAACACGTGGCCGCGGTCATCCGCGCGCACCTGCGCCTCGGCCTCGGGGGCAGGCAGCGTGTGGGATGCACCGTGCCGGTCGGTGTAGTTCGTCATGTCTCGTGTCTCAGCTCTCGGAGTCTCAGTGGTTGCTCGGGAAGCCCAGGTCGATCTGCGAGGGCGTGTGGTCGGGCCAGCGAGTGGTGACCACCTTCGACCGAGTGTAGAAGTGCACCGACTCGGGGCCGTAGATGTGCGAGTCGCCGAACAGCGAGTCCTTCCAGCCGCCGAAAGAGTAGGCGCCGATCGGCACGGGGATCGGCACGTTGACGCCGACCATGCCGATCTCGATGTCGAACTCGTACTGGCGGGCGGTGCCGCCGTCTCGCGTGAAGATCGCCGTGCCGTTGCCGTACACGTTCGCGTTGACGAGCTCGACGGCCTCGGCATACGTCTCGACGCGCACGACCGAGAGCACCGGACCGAAGATCTCGTCGTCGTACACCTTCATGCCCGGGGCGACCTGATCGATCAGGCTGACTCCGATGAAGAAGCCCTCGGAGTCGAACCGCTTCGTCGTGCCGTCGACCACCACGGTCGCACCCTCGGCTGCGGCACCAGTGACGTACGAGGCGACGCGGTCGCGGTGCTCGCGGGTGATGAGCGGACCCATCTCGCTCGCCGCGTCCGTGCCCGCACCGATCGAGAGGCCGTCGATGCGCGAGGCGATGGCGGCCACC
>NZ_JAGGPD010000301.1 GCF_018613995.1 Microbacterium sp. ISL-103
GGTTCGGGGGAGCCGGCGCTCCATGGCCCCCAGGGCCTCATGACCCGCGAAGGCGGGACGTCGGAGACGAACCCATGGCTGAGTGGTCTCCGGCATCCCGCCTTCGCGTACTCCCTTCGCGGGGATCCGTCGTGCGTCGAGCGGGCGCGATCGTGGCGATAGGGTCGAGGAATCCGCGAGTGCGCGGAGCGATCCGGGGGGAGTGCGATGCGGCGTGGACTGATCGGCGGCGGGGTGCTCGCCGTCCTGTGGCTCGTCTGCGGCTGGCTGCCCTACCTCCTGTACTCGGTCGGGGGAAGCATGGCGACTCTGTCGCAGCTCATTCCGACCCCCATGA
Organism: Microbacterium sp. ISL-103; assembly: GCF_018613995.1. Classification (GTDB taxonomy): domain Bacteria; phylum Actinomycetota; class Actinomycetes; order Actinomycetales; family Microbacteriaceae; genus Microbacterium. The sequence goes on from NZ_JAGGPD010000301.1 coordinate 338, forward strand.
GCCGGGGCGTCTTCGGAAGTCCGGTGCTGTGGGCGGCCGCCGTGCAGGTGCTGATGGCGGTCGTGCTGGTCGCCGGGTTCGCGGTGCTGTCGACCACGCTCTCCACGGGTCGCGCCGTGTTCGCGGCAGGGTGGCTCGCAGCGGTCCTCGTCGCCTTCGCCATCGGTGCCGCCCTGGATCTCGGCAACTTCGTCACCTGGGCCGGTGCCTTCGGGATCCGTGGCGCGGTCGGCACCATGGGGGCGGCCCCTCTGACGACGTTGTGGGCGGTCTGGGTGGGGTGGATCCCCGCTCTCGTGTTCGCACTGCCGAGACGGGAGCGCGCTTCGGATCCTGCTCCTGATTCGTCGCCGTATTCATCGTCATCGCCGGATTCCTCGTCATCGTCCGGACGCCTCGGCGCGCGCGCATGGACGACGCTGGTCGCGCTGGTCGCGCTGATCGTCCTCCCGTTCGTGGCCGCGGGCGGTGACAACGCGACACAGGAGCAACTCCGTGAGGAGCAAGCGGCCGCACAGCAGCAGGTCGATCCCGACGGAGCGGCCGCCCCGGATCCATCGGCATCGGGTGAGCCCGTACCGACCGCAGCCCCCTCAGACGACCCTCCGGACGATGGCGCGTGCACGTCGGCGAACACGACGATCCTCGCGCCGGCTCCTGACGGCGCCACCGGACATCGGGGGCAGTCGCTGTCGTTGGTGAACGTCTCGGAGCAGCCGTGCGTTGTCGACGGATACCCGGATGTCGCCTATGGAGACCAGAACGGGCACCTGCTCGACGTGGTCGTCGAGCACGGCCGCTCGTTCATGGCTGAGGATCCCGGTGCGTCGCCCCTCACGCTCCAGCCGGGGGAGTCGGCCTCAGCGGTGATCGGGTGGGATGCGAATTCGGTGCAGGGTCAGCTTGCGGCCCGCAGCCTGTGGATCGCGGTGCAGCCGGGAGAGGAGCGCCTCTCCTGGTT
>NZ_JAGGPD010000302.1 GCF_018613995.1 Microbacterium sp. ISL-103
CCGGCTCGATCCTGTGGAAGAGGGCCAACCGACTCGATCCCGCACGCAGATCCGAGACCGTGCGCTTCTTCGTGCAGAACCAGCTCGGGGCGATCATCGCGATCATCGCGTTCCTGCCCCTCGTCATCCTCATCTTCCTCAACAAGGACATGAGCAAAGGTCAGAAGGCGACCGCGGGAATCGTCGGCATCGTGCTGGCGCTCCTCGCCGCAGTGATCGGCGTCGACTTCAACCCGCCGTCGGTCGAGAAGTACACCGCCGACCAGTCGGCCGTCATCCTGATGCTCGGCAAGGACGAAGTGGTCTGGGTAGACGGTGGCGCCGTCTATCACGTGTGCGACGAGGTCTCAGACATCCAGACCGGAAGCGAGAAGCGCACCGGAACGACGGCAGAGGCGGTCGAAGCGGGAAAGAGCCGTCTGACGCTGAAGTTCGCCTCCGAGCTGCGGGCCTGCGGGCTCGCCGTGCCCGAGAACGCCGACGAGATCGAAGACGCGCTGCGCGAGATCCAGGGCGGCGCGGCCGACACCGTGCTTCCGGCCCCCGTGTGGGCCGACGCCACCGACGCCCCGATCGAGGTGGAGGACGCCGCCCCGTCCGAGTGACCCCCTCACAGACGATGAAGGGGCCCGGTGCGATTCGCACCGGGCCCCTTCTTCGTCTGTGAGTCAGCGCGCGGCGCTGCCGTCGACGTAATCCTCGTCCTGCTGCTTCCATGCGAAGAGCGAACGCAGCTCCTTGCCGGTGGCCTCGATCGGGTGCGTCTCCTCCTTGGCGCGCAGCGCCAGGAACCCCTCGGCCCCGTTGTCCTGGTCATCGATGAAGCGCTTCGCGAAGGCGCCGTTCTGGATGTCGGCGAGGATCGCCTTCATCGACTCCTTGACCTCGGGGGTGACCACGCGGGGGCCCGAGACGTAGTCGCCGTACTCTGCCGTGTCGGAGACCGACCAGCGCTGCTTGGCGATGCCGCCCTCCCACATGAGGTCGACGATGAGCTTCAGCTCGTGAAGAACCTCGAAGTACGCGATCTGCGGCTGCTAGCCCGCCGCGGTCAGCGTCTCGAAGCCGGCCTGCACGAGGTGGCTCACGCCACCGCAGAGCACTGCCTGCTCGCCGAACAGATCGGTCTCGGTCTCTTCGGTGAACGTGGTCTTGATGACGCCGGCGCGGGTGCCGCCGATGGCCTTGGCGTACGAGAGGGCGGTGGCCCAGGCGTTGCCGGACGCATCGCGCTCGACGGCGATGATGTCGGGGATGCCGCGACCGGCGACGAACTCGCGACGCACCGTATGACCCGGCGCCTTCGGGGCGACGAGGATCACGTCGACACCCTCAGGAGCGTCGATGTAGCCGAAGCGGATGTTGAAGCCGTGCGCGAAGGCGAGCGTCTTGCCCTCGGCGAGGTTCGGGGCGATGGACTCGCTGTAGATCGTGCGCTGGTGCTGGTCCGGCGCCAGGATCATGATGAGGTCGGCCCACTGCGTCGCGTCCGCGACGGTCTTGACCGCGAATCCGGCCTCCTCCGCCTTCGGTGCCGACTTCGACCCCTCCTTGAGGGCGATGGCGACCTCGACACCCGAGTCGCGAAGGTTCTGCGCGTGCGCGTGACCCTGCGAGCCGTAGCCGACGATCGCGACCTTCTTGCCCTGGATGATCGACAGATCGGCGTCTGCGTCGTAGAAGATCTCGGTGCTCACTGGTTTCTCTCCTTGATTGATGTTCGTGTACGTGTGTGAAGACTGATCAGCCGCGCAGGACGCGCTCGGTGATGCTCTTGCCGCCGCGGCCGATGGCCAGAAGCCCCGACTGCGCGATCTCCTTGATGCCGAACGGCTCGAGCGCGCGGAGCATGGCGTCGACCTTGCCCCGGTCGCCGGTGACCTCGATCACCAGCGCGTCGGACGCGTAGTCGACGACCGATGCGCGGAAGAGGTTGGCGACCTCGATGACGTTCGACCGGGTGGCGTTGTCGGTGCGCACCTTGACGAGCATGTGCTCGCGCTGCACCGAGGTCGGGAAGTCGAGCTCGACGATCTTGATGACGTTGATCAGCTTGTTGAGCTGCTTGGTCACCTGCTCGAGAGGCAGGTCCTCGAGGTCGACGACGACCGTGATGCGCGAGATGCCCGGCACCTCGGTGACGCCCACAGCGAGCGAGTCGATGTTGAACCCGCGGCGGGCGAAGAGCCCTGCCACACGGGTCAGCAGACCGGGCGGGTTCTCCACGAGGAGGCTCAGCACGTGAGTCGACATGGTCAGTCCTCCTCGTCGAATGCGGGCGCGTGCTCGCGGGCGTACTGGACGTAGCTGTTGCTCACGCCCTGGGGGACCATCGGCCACACCATGGAATCGGCGCTGACGACGAAGTCGATCACGACGGGACGATCGTTCGTCTCGAGTGCGAGCTTGATCGCCGCGTCCACCTCCTCCTCCTTCTCGACGCGGATCGCGAGGCAGCCGTAGGCCTCGGCGAGCTTGACGAAGTCGGGGATGCGCACGGTTCCGTGCCCGGTGTTGAGGTCGGTGTTCGAGTGGCGACCGTCATAGAACAGCGTCTGCCACTGACGCACCATGCCCAGAGAGGAGTTGTTGATGATCGCGACCTTGATCGGGATGTTGTTGATCGAGCAGGTCGCGAGCTCCTGGTTGGTCATCTGGAAGCAGCCGTCGCCGTCGATCGCCCAGACGACACGGTCGGGCTCGGCGACCTTCGCCCCCATGGCGGCGGGCACCGAGTACCCCATGGTGCCCGCTCCCCCGGAGTTCAGCCAGGCGTTGGGGCGCTCGTACTTGATGAACTGCGCCGCCCACATCTGGTGCTGCCCGACTCCTGCGGCGTAGATGCCCTCGGGTCCGGTGAGCTCGCCGATGCGCTGGATGACGTACTGCGGTGCGAGCAGGCCGTCGGTCGTCGGCGCGTATCCGAGGGGGAACTCGTTGCGGAGCCCGTCGAGATACGACCACCATTCCTCGGTGTCGGGGGTGGTGGTGCTGGCCGCGATGCGGAAAGCCGACTCGAGGTCGACCATGACATCGCGCACATCGCCGACGATCGGCACATCGGCCGTGCGGATCTTGGAGATCTCCGCCGGGTCGATGTCGACGTGCACGACCTTGGCGTTCGGGGCGAAGAGCGCCGCCTTGCCGGTCACGCGGTCGTCGAAGCGCGCGCCCAGCGACACGATCAGGTCGGCCTCCTGCAGCGCGAGCACCGCCGGCACGGTGCCGTGCATGCCCGGCATCCCCAGGTGCTGCTGGTGGGAGTCCGGGAAGGCGCCTCGCGCCATGAGAGTCGTCACGACCGGGGCGTTGGTGGTCTCGGCGAGACCGAGCAGCTCCTTAGATGCACGGCCGCGGATCACTCCACCGCCGACGTACAGCACCGGCTTCTTCGCCTCTGCGAGGAGGGCCGCTGCCGCCTGGATCTGCTTGCCGTGGGC
>NZ_JAGGPD010000303.1 GCF_018613995.1 Microbacterium sp. ISL-103
TGGCGTCGGTCGCCGAAGCCCTCGGTCTGAGCCTTCCGGGTTCCGCGGCTCCGCCTGCGGCCGATCGTCGTCGCGACTACTTCGCGCACCGCTCGGGCGAGGCCGTGGTCAACCTGCTGCGCCAGGGCATCACGACCCGCGACATCCTCACCAAGGAGGCGTTCGAGAATGCGATCGCCCTCGCGATGGCGCTCGGCGGTTCGACGAACGTGGTGCTGCACCTGCTCGCCATCGCCCGCGAGGCGGAGGTCGAGCTGAGCCTGCACGACTTCAACCGCATCGGAGACAAGGTTCCGCATGTCGCCGACATGAAGCCGTTCGGCAAGTACGTCATGAACGACGTCGACCGCCACGGCGGCATCCCGGTGATCATGAAGGCCATGCTCGACGAGGGCCTGCTGCACGGAGACGCGCTCACCGTGACAGGCAAGACGCTCGCCGAGAACCTCGCAGAGCTCGACCCGCAGCCGATCGACGGCGAGGTCATCCACACGTTCGACAACCCGATCCACGCGACCGGCGGCCTGACGATCCTGCACGGATCGCTCGCCCCCGAAGGTGCGGTCGTCAAGACCGCGGGCTTCGACGCCGCCGTGTTCGAGGGCTCTGCTCGCGTGTTCGAGCGCGAGCGCGCGGCCATGGACGCCGTGGCCAACGGCGAGATCGAGGCGGGCACCGTCATCGTCATCCGCTACGAGGGGCCGAAGGGCGGACCCGGTATGCGCGAGATGCTCGCGATCACCGCGGCCATCAAGGGCGCGGGGCTCGGAAAAGATGTACTACTCTTGACTGACGGACGATTCTCAGGCGGCACAACCGGCCTGTGCATCGGCCACATAGCACCCGAAGCGGTGGACGCAGGTCCCATCGCCTTCGTGCGCGATGGTGATCTGATACGGGTCGATATCGCAGCTCGCTCTCTCGACCTACTCGTCGACGAGGCGGAGCTCGCCTCCCGCCGCTCTGGCTGGGAGCCGCTACCCCCGCGCTATACCCGTGGCGTTCTTGCCAAGTACTCGCGTCTCGTGCGGTCCGCCGCCGAGGGCGCGACGACCGGCTGATCCACGTCGGCTCCGGCTTCCCGCCTCCGACGTCGCCAACAGACCATCAGAAGGAGTGTCATGACTGCTGACACCGTCTCGGCTGTGCCGAGGCCGCCCGCACCCAAGTCCGCCGCACCGGAGATCTCCGGCGCCGAGGCCGTGGTCCGCACGCTCGAGCTCCTCGGCGTCAAGGACGTCTTCGGCCTTCCCGGCGGCGCGATCCTGCCCGTCTACGACCCGCTCATGGATGCTGCCGAGCTCCGACACATCCTGGTGCGTCACGAGCAGGGAGCAGGCCACGCCGCCGAGGGCTATGCGTCGTCGTCCGGCAAGGTCGGCGTCTGCATCGCGACGTCCGGTCCCGGTGCCACGAACCTCGTGACCGCGATCGCTGACGCCTACATGGACTCGGTGCCTCTGCTCGCGATCACCGGTCAGGTGTTCTCGACCCTGATGGGCACGGACGCGTTCCAGGAGGCCGACATCGTCGGCATCACGATGCCGGTGACGAAGCACTCGTTCCTGGTGAAGGATGCGTCCGAGATCCCCGGTGCCATCGCGGCGGCGTACGAGATCGCGTCGACGGGCCGGCCCGGCCCGGTACTCGTCGACAACACGAAGGACGCCCAGCAGGCCATGGCGCCTTTCGTCTGGCCTCCCAAGTACGACCTGCCGGGGTACCGCCCGGTGACCAAGGCCC
>NZ_JAGGPD010000304.1:0-283 GCF_018613995.1 Microbacterium sp. ISL-103
GCACGAAGTGCGACGGGAACCGGGAGCCCTCGGGATCAGCGAAGAGCGGATGCTGCACGCAGCTGCGCCGGACTCCAGCGCACCCCGAGGGCGCTCGTGAGTGCCACCTGCGCGACACCGGTCGAGATCGACGCGTCCGCATCGGCGTAGCGCACCGGCACGTTCGCGGTGCCCGTCGCGGTGTAGTCGATCTCGGCCCGCACGCGCTCGAGGAAGTCGTCGCCGAGCGCTCGTGCCGGTCCGCCGATCACGACCTCGGCCGCGTCGAGCACGGCGGCGATGC
>NZ_JAGGPD010000304.1:293-17963 GCF_018613995.1 Microbacterium sp. ISL-103
TGCGAGCGCGGCGATCGCCTCGTCATCCATCGCGTCGTCGAAGTCGTCGCCGAGCATGGCCGTCATCGATGATGCCGACTCGAGGCACCCCTGTCGGCCGCATCGGCATGTGCGCGCCGCGTCTCCGAACTGCACCTGCACGTGCCCGATCTCACCCGCGCGATCGCGGGGCCCCGGGGCGAGCTCGCCATCGAGCGTGACCGCGGCGCCGATACCTGTGCCGATGTGGAGGAACAGCCGGTAGCCCGACGATTCGTCTTCACGCGAGGCCTCGGCGATCGCCTCGGCGTCCACGTCGTTGACGAGCAGCACCGGAACCCCGAGCAGCCGTTCGAACCGATCGGCGAGGGGAACGTCGGTCCAGTCGAGCTGCACGCTCTCGAACACCGAACGGCCGTCTGTCGTGCCCGGCAGCTGCACTCCCGCGACGAGCAGACGGTCGCGGTGCGCGGTGGCGATCTCGGCGAGCGCGTCGTCGGTCACACGATCTCGCGACTCCGACGAGTACCCGACCCTGCGCGTCTCGACCTCTGCGCCGTCGAGACCGACCAGTGCGATGCGCGCATCGGTCGGACGGACCACGAGCACCAGGATGAGGTGATGAGCGGCGTCGATGCTGAGCGTCGTCGCCCGCTTTCCGCCGGTGCTCGCGGCCTGGGGGCCCTCCGCGATCAGCTGGAGTTCGATCAGCTCGGCGACCAGAGAAGACGCGGTGGCGGCGGTGAGTCCGGTGGCGCGGGCGATCCCCGCACGCGTCTGCGTACCCGGCTCGTGGAACACCAGCTGCAGCGCCCGGCGCAGATTCGCGCGGCGCACCGAGGCCTGCGTGTCGAGTGCGTCGTCGCCGTTCAGCATGGGGCGGGTCCCGGGGTCGAGATCGATTGACAGACCAGGGCGTTCTGCGTACCCTCGGTCATAGTTTATTCAATAAACTTAGTTCGGTCCCCGGGCGGGTGAGTGCTGCACACACTGTCACTCGCCCGGAAGGCCGGATCATCGCCCCTCGGCGGCTTCGGTGTGATGGCGGATGACCTCGGCCACCACGAAGTTGAACCACTTCTCGGCGAACTCCGGGTCGAGATGCGCATCCTCGGCCAAGGCCTTGAGCCGGGCGACCTGCTGCTCTTCGCGACCGGGATCCGATGCCGGCATCTCGTGCTCGGCCTTGAGCTGGCCGACCTGCTGGGTGGCGCGGAACCGCTCGGCGAGCATGAAGATGAGTGCGGCATCGATGTTGTCGATGCTGGAGCGCAGTCTGAGGAGTTCAGCCCGGGGGTCTTCGGCAGCGGTCATGCCCCCTACTCTACGGAAACACGGGGCTGGACGACCCACCCCGAACGGGGGATGCCTCGGGCGTCGGCCCTCGGCCGAACGCTATCGTGAGCACATGAGCCGAGAAGAGCAGGAACCGTCGTCGAGCGCGTCGGCTGCCGCATCCGCCCCGCCCCCGGCCTCCGGACGCGAGGCGTCGACGGGAGCCTCAGCGGAGGCGTCGACAGAGGCTACGACCGAGGCCTCGACGACCGCTGCATCCGGCCACGCCGCCGTACCCGCGAGCGATGCCGCATCACGGGGCACCGCTGCCGCGACGAGCGCCCCGCACGAACCCCCGACACCGCATGCCTCCCGCACGGGCGTCGTCGAGCCGATGACCCCGAGCCGCTCGTTCTGGACGCGCATCGACCGGCCCTTCGTGTTCGGCTTCCTGGTGACGCTCGGCGGGCTCGCCGCCATCGTGCTCGGTCTGGCGGTGGCGAACCTGTCGACCGTGCTCATCTACATCGCCCTCGCCCTGTTCGCCGCCCTGGGCCTCGATCCCACCGTGCGTTTCCTCGAGCGGCGCGGGCTGTCTCGAGCCATCTCGGTGGTCGTCGCGATCCTCGGGCTCGTCATCGTGGCGGCATTGGTCATCTGGATGGTGCTGCCGGTCGTGATCGACCAGATCTCGAGCTTCGTCCGGTCGGTGCCGGGGATGATCCAGGAGTTCACCCGCAGCGACATCTATGCGACGCTCGACGCCCAGTTCGGCGACCAGTTCCAGGACCTCGTCGCCGATGTGCAGAAGTTCCTCTCCGATCCGGGCAACATCGCCGCGATCGGCGGAGGCGCGCTGCAGGTCGGCGCCTCGATCGCCAACGCCATCTCGGGCATCATCGTCGTGCTGGTCCTCACGCTCTATTTCGTCGCGACTCTGCCCTCGATCAAGACGGGGATGCTGCGTCTCGCTCCCGCCCGTGACCGCGCTCGTGCAAGCGACATCACCGACCAGATCACCGACTCGGTCGGCGCCTACGTCATGGGAATGGTCGTGCTCGCGTTCTGCAACGCCGTGCTCGCGTTCCTGCTCTACGTGTTCCTCGGGTTGCCGTTCCCGCCGCTCATGGCGACGGTCGCGTTCTGCATCACCCTGATCCCGCTCGTCGGATCCGTGATCTTCTGGATCATCGGCACGAGCCTCGCGCTGTTCAGCGACCCGGTCGCGGCGCTCGTCTTCGCTCTCATCTACCTCGTGTACATGCAGATCGAGGCGTACGTCATCACCCCGCGCGTCATGAACAAGGCCGTCGCCGTGCCAGGAGCCCTCGTCGTGATCGGCGCCCTCGCCGGCGGCACGCTGCTCGGACTGCTCGGGGCCCTGGTGGCGGTGCCCGTCGCGGCATCCATTCTCATCATCATCAAACAGGTGCTGATCCCGCGGCAGGACGCCAGGGTCTAGCTCCCCGGATGCCGAAGTGCCCGACCCCCTGAGGGGCCGGGCACTTCGGGTGAAGACGACTCGCGATCAGACGAGGTCGTTGTCTTCGAGCCACTTCTTGGCGATGTCGGCAGACGACTGCTCCTTGACCGTGCTGAGCACGTTGAGGGCCACGAGCTCTTCACCGGTCAGCTTGGCGCTGACGGCGTTGAGCACGTCGGACACGTCATCGGCGATGTCGCTCGAGACGATCGGCACGACGTTCGACGAGATGATCAGGTTCTCGGGGTCTTCGAGAGCCACGATCTCCTCCGTCTCGAAGGCCGGGTCGGCGGTGTAGATGTCGGCGACCTGGATCTGGCCGGCGAGCAGCGACTCGAGCGTGGTCGGGCCGGTGGCCGAGAACGCCAGGTCGACGCCGTAGACCTCCTTGGCCGCGGCCGGGCTGTACGGGCGCTGCTCGAACTCGGGGGCCGCACCGATCGTGACCTGCGAGGTGACCTTGCTGAGGTCGCCGATCGTCTTCAGATCGTTCTCTTCGGCGAAGCTCTTGAGCACCGTGTAGGAGTCCTGGTCGGATGCCTCGGCGAAATCGAGCGCCGTCAGGCTCTCGGGAAGGGCATCCTGCAGGGCGGCGTAGACGTCGTCGGGGCTGGTGACGTCGATCTCGTCGTCCGAGATGTACTCGAGCAGGCTGCCCGTGTACTCGGGGAAGACGTTGATCTCGCCGGACTCGACATCGGGCATGTACGCGTCGCGCTGGCCGATGCTGAGCTGCTTCTCGACGTCGAAGCCAGCGGCTTCGAGTGCCTGAGCGTAGATCTCGGCGATGATCTCGTTGGAGTAGTACGCCTGCGAGCCGACGACGATCGTGTCGCCGCTGCCCGAGCTCTCGCCCGAATCGGACGGCTCGTCGAGCGGGTTGCTCGACGAGCAGGCGGACAGTGCGAGTGCTGCCGCGGCGACAAGACCGACGGCGAAGACAGAACGCTTGCCTCGTGCTGTGAACATGGACTTCCTCTTCTTCTCTGGTGCTGCTGTGGGGATGTGCTGCTGTGCGGGACGGAGGATCGGTGCGCGGTCAGGCGGTGGCGGGAGCCGCGGCCGGGGTGAGGTCGCGCGAGCGGCGCCGGGTCGGGCGACCCGCGCGGAGCCCGGCAGGCACCGCGGCGTGCTGCACCGCGGCGAGGATGAGGTCGACGAGCAGGGCGAGCGCGGCGACGAGGATCGCCCCGGCGAGCACCTGGTCGAACTTCTGCAGCGGGATGCCCTGGATGATCGGCCACCCGAGTCCGCCGAGGTTCACGTAGGCGGCGATCGTCACGGTCGCGATCACCTGCAGGAGGGCGGAGCGGATGCCACCGACCAGCAGCGGAAGACCGAGGGGGACCTCGACCTTCCAGAAGATCTGCCACCCGGTCATGCCCATCGACTTGGCCGAGTCGATCACTCGACGATCGATCGCCTCGAGACCCGTGTACGCGCCCGCGAGCAGCGAGGGGATCGCCAGCAGCACGAAGGTGATGATGGCGGCCTGCGGCACGCGGAGCACTCCGAGCAGAAGCACGAGCAGGATCATGAGACCGAACGCCGGGATCGCACGCGCGGCTCCGGAGATCGCGACGGCGACCTCGCGCCCCTTGCCCGTGTGTCCGATCAGCCATCCGATCGGCACCGCGATCGCCGCGGCGATCAGCACCGAGACGGCTGTCAGAGTGAGGTGCTCCACCAGCAGCTTGGGCAGCGCGTAGTTCCCCGTCCACTGGGCGGGGGCGAGCATCCAGGCGAAGGCCTCGGCGAAGAGGTTCATGCCGGGGCCCCGACCGCGATCGCGCGAGGCGCGACCTTCTTCGAGGCGGCGCGAGTCCACGGCATCAGCGCCCGGCCGATCAGAAGCAGGATCAGGTCGATCACGAGAGCGATGATGACCACCGCGACGACGCCGGCGAAGACCTCGGCGATGATGCGCCGGTCGAGCCCGTTGGTGAACAGGTAGCCGAGGTTGGTGACGCCGATCAGGATGCCGACCGTGGCGAGAGAGATGGTGCTCACCGCGGTCACCCGGAGGCCGGCGAGGATGACGGGCCCTGCCAGCGGGAACTCCACCGCCCAGAACCGTCGGAACGGAGCGAAACCTGTGGCGGTGGCCGCTTGCCGCACATCGTCGTCGACCGAGTCGAGGCCGTCGGAGACGGCACGCACCAGGATCGCGATCGCATAGATCGTGAGCGCGATCACGAGGTTGGCCTCGCTCCGGGCCGAGTAGCCCGCGACCGAGGGCAGCAGGATCAGCAGGGCGAGAGAGGGGATCGTGTACAGCAGACCGGTGAGAACGATGATGGGTCCGCGTACGAGGCGGAACCGCCAGGCGACCCAGCCCAGCGGAAGCGACAGCACGAAACCGAGGATGATCGGGATGATGCTCTGGCGCAGATGCACCACAGTCAGATCGAGAATCAACCCGAGGTTGTCGACGACCCAGTTCACGGGACCTCGCCCTGTACGGCGCCGAGGGCGGCGGCATCCGGACCCGCGAGCGGACCGGCCGATGTCTCGGGCTCGCCCACGATCGCGCCCTGCGTGCGGCCCTCGGAGTCGACCACGACGGTGCCGTGCGGGGTCTCTTTGAGGTGCAGCGCGCGGCGCCCGCGGTCGGCTCCGATGAAGGATGCGACGAAGTCGTCTGCCGGGTTCTCGATGATCTCACTCGGGCTTCCCACCTGCACGATGCGGGCGCCCTTGTCGAGGATCACCACCTGATCGCCGAGCAGGAAGGCCTCGTCGATGTCGTGCGTGACGAACACCACCGTCTTGTCGAGCTCGTGCTGCAGCCGCAGCGTCTCCTGCTGCAGATCGGCGCGCACGATCGGGTCGACCGCGCCGAACGGCTCGTCCATCAGGAGGATGTTGGGGTCGGCCGCCAGCCCGCGGGCCACGCCCACGCGCTGCTGCTGCCCACCCGACAGCTGGCTGGGGTACCGCTCGGCCAGCGACTGATCGAGGCCGACGGTCTTCAGCAGCTCTCGCGCGCGGTCGTGCGCAGGGCCCTTCTTCACCCCCGTCAGTCGCAGCACGGTGGCGACGTTGTCGATCACCGTGAAGTGCGGCATCAGGCCCGAGTTCTGCATCACGTAGCCGATGCTCCGGCGCAGCGCCACGGGGTCGCCCCCGAGCACGCTCTCGCCGTCGATCTCGACCTCGCCCGAGGTCGGCTCGACCATGCGATTGATCATGCGCAGCAGTGTGGTCTTGCCGCATCCCGAGGATCCGACGAACACCGTCGTCTTGCGCGACGGCAGCACCAGGCTGAAGTCCTTGACGGCGGTCGTGCCATCGGGGAACTGCTTGGTGACATTGCGGAACTCGATCATGGCTGGTCTCCAGTCGGGGGATCGACGAGGGGTCGGTGCACGGGCGGTGTCGCCGCGAGCGCGACGAGGATTACGGGCCGACCTCGACCCGCGGGTCGAAGGCGACGAAACCCGAGAAGTCCTTGCCCACGCGGTCGAAGGCGCTGGGGAACGGGGTCGGGTACGACCAGGCGTAGTCGGTGTGCAGCTCGTCGCCGGCCTGCACCGAGAAGTACTGGGCTGCGCCCTTCCACGGGCACGTGTACTGAGTGGGGCTATCGACGAGCGCGCCCTCGGTGATGGATGCGGGCGGGAAGTACCAGTTTCCCTCGATGCGGGCGAGATCGCTCTCGTCAGCCTCGGCGATGACGGTTCCTGCGAGTACAGCTTTCATGGTCCTGCCTCCTCGGATGTGGGTTCGAGCGTATAAGAGGTCTGCGACATCCGACTCGGGGTTGTGCCGGATGCCGTCAATGTGAGAAACAATCCTGCGCCGGGCACGCCGAACGCGCCAGGCCCTGCACCGCTTGTTCGGAGCGGATGCCGGAACGGATGCCGCCGACCGGCATCCGATCGGCGCACCCGCCGGCGATCATCACGCCGAGTCCCGCCCGTAGCCCTCCAGCAGCCGCAGCCAGATCTCGCTGATGGTGGGGTAGGCCGGAACCGCGTGCCACAGGCGGGCGATCGGAACCTCGCCGACGATCGCGACCGTCGCCGTCTGCACGAGCTCGGCCACCTCGGGTCCGACGAACGTCGCGCCGATGACGACATCGCGCGCCTTGTCGATCACGATCCGCGCCTGGCCCTCGAAGCCGTCTTCGTAGAGGCTCGCTCCCGCGACGCCGCCGAGGTCGTAGTCGACGACCGCGACATCATGGCCCGCCTCGCGCGCCTGCGCCTCGGTGAGCCCGACCGATGCGACCTCGGGGAACGAGAACGTCACCTGCGGTGCCGCGGCGTGATCGGCGGTGGCGGCGTGCTTGCCCCACGGCGCGTCATCGACGTCTGCATCCTGCGCGCGTGCGGCGATCACGTCGCCGGCCGCCCGCGCCTGGTACTTGCCCTGGTGCGTCAGCAGCACACGGCCGTTGACGTCTCCGACCGCATAGAGCCAGTCGGATCCGGGCACGCGCAGGGTGTCGTCGACCGTGATCCAGCGACCGGGCTCGAGGCCCACGGCATCGAGGCCGATGTCGCCGCTGCGCGGCGAGCGCCCGGTGGCGACGAGGACCTCTGCGGCCGTGACCGTCGAGTCGTCGTCGAGCACGATCGTCACGCCGTCGTCATCGCGCGTGACGCGAGTGGTGCCGGTGTCGGTGCGCACATCGACACCGAGCTCCTTCAACCCCGCCGCGACGCGCTCGCCTGCGAAGGGCTCCATCGAGCCGAGCAGGCCGCTGCGGGCGATGATCGTCACCGTCGAGCCGAGAGCCGCGTACGCCGTCGCCATCTCGACCGCGACGACCCCGCCGCCGATCACGGCGAGCGAGTCCGGCAGTTCCTCAGCGCTGGTCGCCTCGCGGCTGGTCCACGGAGACGACTCGCGAAGGCCCTCGATCGGCGGGATCACGGCATCCGACCCCGTGCTGATCGCGACGGCATGGCGGGCGCGCAGCACGCGAGTGCCGCCGTCGGCATCCGTCACCGTCACCTCGCGCTCACCCGTGAGACGCCCGTGGCCGCGTGCCAGGTCGATGCCGGCCGAGTCGAGCCACTTCACCTGACCGTCATCCGACCAGTTGCTCGTGAACGAGTCGCGGCGGTCGAACACCGCCCGCACGTCGAGCTTTCCGGTGACCGCTTCGGCCGCGCCCTTGACCTTCTGCGCCGCACGCAGAGCCTGACCCGAGCGCAGCAGCGCCTTCGACGGCATGCAGGCCCAATACGAGCACTCGCCGCCCACCAGCTCGCTCTCCACGATGATCGCGGTCAAGCCGTCCTGCACGGCTCGGTCGGCGACGTTCTCGCCCACCGGCCCTCCGCCCAGCACGATCAGGTCGTATTCGTCGGTCTTCTCAGCAGTCATGAGGTGCACCTCTCCGTCGCCCAGTCTTCCTCAAGAGCAACGCCCAGTCACGGGGTGATTGTTCCGCGGGCGCGTCGCCGGGCGCGGCGCGCCCGCCGGCAGTGCCGTTGATCCGTCTCGTCTCGCCCCCGCCCCCGCAGCGGCCACCCGGTGATCGGTCCGTCTGCTCGACCGGTCCGTCTGCTCCCCGACGACCGGTCCGTCTTCTCCCCGATGACCGGTCCGTCTGCAGGACCGGAGCACGTCTGCAGGACCGGAGCCGTGATTTGGTCCTGCATCCGTGCCTTGGTCCTGCAGACGGACGCCGCGGCCAGCCTCCCGCGACTTCGGCGACGCAAGTCTTCCCGGCATCCGCCCGAAATCACCCAGTCCGGACCGACCCCGACGGATCCGTGCGGAATCGTGAACCACAGCAGTCAGGCACCCCGCGCCGCGACCCGAGGCGCGAGCACCGCCGCGGCGAGCGCGATGACGCCGGCCAGCACGAACACCGCGACGAACGGGTCGCCCGCCCCGGCGACGCTCGTGAACAGCACCCCGGTGATCGCGAGGGCCAGGGCGCTCCCGAACGAGTCGGCGACGGTCATCGCCGAGCTGTTGAAGCCCTGGCTCTCGGGCGCCGACATCTCGAGGGTCAGAGCACTGGTCCTCGGGCTCATGAGTCCCATGCCGGCCCCGGCGACGATCCACGCCGCGATGATCATGACCACCGGTGCGGTGAGCGCGGCGGCGACGAGGGCAAGGCCCACTCCGACGGCGACCAGGACGGTGCCGACCCGCACCGCCGTCACGCTTGACAGTCGAACCCCCATGCGACCCTGCACGGTGGCGGCTGCCGACCACGCGAGCGCGCCTCCGGTCAGAGAGAGTCCCGCGATGGTCGGCGAGACCTCATAGCGCTCGGTCAGCAGGTAGGGGATGTACACCTGGGCGCCGAAGAACCCGGCGGCGGCGAGTCCGCGCACGAGCAGCACCGACGGCAGCCCCCGCCGGGCCCGCAGGGCGCCTGCCGGGAGCAGCGGACGCACCGCGATCAGGGCGACGACGACCGCTGCTGCCGCGAGCACGGGTCCCGCGACGGGAAGGTCGGCGACCAGATTCAGACCGAGAACCGCGACCGCCGCGAGCACGGCCCAGCCGAGCCGTCCGAACGCCCACGGGATCGTGGGGTCGCCCTCACCCGAGAGACCTCGGAGCGCGGGGACCACCATCAGCAGGGCCGGGACCACGAGGAACACGACGCCGAGGAACACCCAGTGCCAGCTCCACAGCTCGGTGACCGCGCCGGCGACCGTCGGCCCGACCAGCGAGGGCACGACCCACGCGGCGGCGAATCCGGCGAAGATCGACGGATGCAGTGCGCGGGGATACACCCGGGCGACGACCACGTACAGCGCGACCATGAGCCCGCCGTTTCCGAGACCCTGGGCGAAACGCCCGGCGACGAGCACCTCCATGGTCGGCGCGAATCCGGCGACCAGCAGACCGACGACGAACAGGGCGACAGAGGCGTAGAGCGGGGCCACGGGTCCGCGGCGATCCGCCCAGTTGCCTGCGACGGCCATGCCGATCACCCCCGTAGCCAGGGGTCCCGCGAACGCCAGCGCATACAGCCGCTCACCGTCGAGGTCGAGGCTCACGGCCGGCATCACCGTCGTGACGGCGAGGGACTCGAACGCCCCGAGGAACACGAGCGCGCAGGCGCCGATGGTGATCCAGAGATAGGCGCCGCTCAGGATGCCGGTGGTCTTGGCGGTCTGCGTGGCGCCTGTGTCTATGGTCATAGGCTCGACCGTAGAACCTCAATAAAGGTTGAGGTCAAGCGGGCGAGCGCGCAGGGTCACGCGGGCGCCGCAGGGTCAGCGGGCGCAGGATCAAGCGGGCGAGCGCAGCGCCAGAGCGCGCCGGGTCAGCGGACGGGCAGCAGATGCGTGGGCGTCGGCGCCTGAGCCGTGTGCCGGATGCCGAGGGGCGCCCCGGTGCGCTCGTCGAGGTCGATCAGAGCGACGGTGTCAGAGCGCTGGCCCGCGACGAGCAGCTTGCCCTCGTGCACGAGGTGATGCCGCGGCCAGTCGACTCCCGAGTCGGCGAGCGCGATCGGCTCGAGACTGTCGCCACCGCCACGCACCCGCAGCGCCGCGATCGTGTTGCTTCCGCGCAGCGCCGTGTAGAGGAACTGCCCGTCACGCGTGCGGGCGAGCTCTGCGGGAAAGTCCACGCCGATCTTGGCGATCGGGCTCGCGAGCACCGATGACACGACCGCCCACGTGCCGTCGCGACCTGCGGCAAGGGTGAAGACCTCGCACGAGTACTCCGTGACCACATGCAGGTGCCCGCTCGGGTGCACGACCATGTGGCGCGGTCCGGTCCCGACGGGCAGCACGACCTCGTGATCCAGCACGAGCGCCCCTGCGGTCGGACGCCAGATGCGCACGAGGTCGAAGCCGAGGTCGGTGGTCGCGATGCGACCGTCAGCGAGGAAGGCGGCGGAGTGCGCGTGCGAGACCCGCTCGTCTCCGCCGGCCGTGAGTTCGCCGGAGTACGGATCGGATGCCGCGGCGGCGACCCCCGCCGGCGCCGACTCCTCGACGGCCTCGCCGAGGAGGGCGGCCCGCAGCTCGGCGGCCTTGTTCACGGCATCCGGCACCAGGCGTCCCTGCGCGTCGATGCCGATGCGCACGACCCGGCCGTCGCCGTAGCAGCTTGCGATCAGGAACGATCCGCTCGACGAGACCGCCACGTGGCACACGCCGTCGCCGGCGGCGACCGGCTCGCCGAGGGGCCGCAGTGTCGACTCGCCGCTGCGGGCGAACGCCTGCACACCGGCATCCCCTTCGAGCGCCGCGTAGACGACATCGAGCGACGGATGCTGCGCCAACCACGAGGGCGAGGGCGTCTGCGTGACCGCACCCCTGTACTCGAGCGCTGTCGCCGCGTCGGCGTCGCCTGCGAGCAGGCCGATTCCGTCGGCGGAGCCGTCCATCGCGGGGCCGTACCCGCCGAGCCAGAACCGAGTCACGGCGCGCTCAGTCGAGCAGGTCGTGACGCACGATGACCTGATCGCGCTCGGGGCCGACGCCGATGACCGAGATGCGCGTGTTGCTCATGCCCTCGAGCGCGATCACGTAGTCCTGCGCGTTCTTGGGCAGGTCGTCGAACGTGCGCGCGGTCGAGATGTCTTCGCTCCAGCCCGGGAAGTACTCGAGCACGGGTGTCGCGTGGTGGAAGTCGGTCTGGTTGACCGGCACCTCGTCGAAGCGCCGGCCGTCGACGTCGTAGGCGACGCACACCGGGATCTGCTCGAGACCGGTGAGGATGTCGAGCTTGGTGAGCACGAGGTCGGTGATGCCGTTGACCCTGGTCGCGGAGCGCGTGATCGGAGCGTCGTACCAGCCCACACGGCGCGGGCGGCCGGTGGTGGTGCCGAACTCGAAGCCGCGCGAGCGCAGCCATTCGCCCTGCTCGTCGAACAGCTCGGTCGGGAAGGGCCCCGAGCCGACGCGGGTCGTGTAGGCCTTGACGATGCCGACGATGCGGTCGAGGGCACCGGGGCCGACGCCCGATCCGGTCGATGCCCCGCCGGCGGTCGCCGACGACGACGTGACGAACGGGTAGGTGCCGTGGTCGACGTCGAGCATGGTCGCCTGGCCGCCTTCGAACACGACGACCTCGTCGCGACGCAGTGCCTCATCGAGCAGGTAGCCGGTGTCGGCGACCATGGGCCGCAGGCGCTCGGCGTAGGAGAGCAGGTCTTCGACGATCTCGTCGGCCGTGATCGCACGGCGGTTGAAGATCTTCACCAGCAGATGGTTCTTCTGGTCGAGCGCACCCTCGACCTTCTGGCGCAGGATGTTCTCGTCGAACAGGTCCTGCACGCGGATGCCGACGCGGTTGATCTTGTCGGCGTAGGCCGGACCGATTCCACGACCGGTCGTGCCGATCATGCGCTTGCCGAGGAAGCGCTCGGTGACCTTGTCGAGCGTGCGGTGGTACTGGGTGATGATGTGCGCGTTGGCGCTCACCTTGAGGCGAGAGACGTCGATGCCGCGGCCGCCGAGCGCCTCGAGCTCGCTGAAGAGCACCTCGAGGTCGATCACGACGCCGTTGCCGATCACCGGGGTGACCCCGGGCGACAGGATGCCCGAGGGAAGCAGGTGCAGTGCGTACTTCTCGTTGCCGACCACGACCGTGTGGCCCGCGTTGTTGCCGCCGTTGAACTTGACGACCCAGTCGGTGCGCTCGCCGAGCAGGTCGGTGGCCTTGCCCTTGCCCTCATCGCCCCACTGGACGCCGACGATAACGATTCCTGGCATGGGTATCCCCCTTGCTTTCGCCGGGTTTGCACCGGCTGATGAGCTGGCCCTTGTCGGGCGAGACCATCCTACCGAAGGGGTGTGACAGGGCCTTTTCGGATCGTGCGGCTGCATTCCGGTTGCAGTTCGTGCCGCCCGGGAGCAGGCGAGGCGGCACGAACTGCGACGGGAACCGTGGATGCCCACGGACGGCTGGCGGAAAACGAGCGGATGCTGTCGCTCGGGCGCATCGCCGATGTCGGTGGCCGGTGCCAGGATCGAAGGATGCCGAAGACCGGTCGCGTGAGCCGCGACGACAGCCTGAATCCCGCGAAGCCCCGCACCCAGGGTCCGCTCGTGCTCGTCGCCGCCCTGGTGACGGTCGTGCTCTGGGCATCGGCGTTCATCGGCATCCGCGGGGCCGGTCCGCACTTCGACCCCGGCGCTCTGGCACTGCTGCGCATGGCGGTGGGCAGCGCCGTGCTCGCGATCATCGCGGTGCGCCACGGCATCCGTCTTCCCGAGCGTCGGCACTGGTGGCTCGTGGCGGTGTGGGGCGTGGGCTGGTTCTGCGTCTACAACCTCGCGCTCAACGCCGCCGAGCGCACGCTCGATGCGGGCACGGCGGCGATGGTCGTCAACCTCGCGCCCCTCATGGTCGTCGTCTTCAGTGGACTGTTCCTGCGTGAGGGCTTTCCGAAGCCGCTCATCATCGGTGCACCGATCGCGTTCCTCGGCGTGGTGCTGATCGGCATGAACTCGTCGACGAGCGAAGGCCCCGACATCATCGGACTGCTGCTCGCTCTGCTCGCCGCAGTGATGTACGCCGGATGCACGCTGCTGCAGAAGCACCTGCTCAGCGCCGGATCCGATGCCACGACGCTGACCTTCCTCGGTGCCGTGGTCGGCACAGTCGCGCTGCTGCCCTGGCTGGGAAGCCTGGTCGGCGCCCTGCAGACGGCCCCGCTGGGCTCGACGCTGTGGGTCGTCTACCTCGGCATCTTCCCGACCGCGATCGCCTTCACGACCTGGGCCTATGTGCTGCAGCGCAGCACCGCCGGGCAGACCTCGGCCACCACCTACGTCGTTCCCGCGATCGCGATCCTCATGTCCTGGGCGATCCTCGGCGAGGTGCCGACACCGCTCATGTTCCTCGGTGGAGCGCTGTGCCTGCTCGGAGTTCTCGTGACACGGATGCGCTGGGGCCGCCGCGCCTGATCGCCCCCTCGGCTCCTGTATCGGCCGGGATCGTGACCGATAAAGTGTGCGCGGAGGCGAATATGACGACCTGGTGGCCCTACGCGCGACTGGCAGCAGCGGCGCTCGCGCTCGCCGCGATCATCGCTCAGGTGGCCCGCAGCATCGAGAACGCCCTCCAGGCCACCACCGAGTGGGGCCAGCACCTTCCCACGGTGGCTGCGAACTTCCTCAGCTTCTTCACGATCCTCTCGAACCTGCTCGCGGCGATCGTGCTGATCGTCGCGGCGGTCTGGGCGCTGCGCCATCGCCACGACAGCCGGCCTGAGCCGAACTGGCTCGCAGTGAGCCTCGCGTGCGCCAGCACCTACATGATCGTCACCGGCATCGTCTACAACACTCTGCTGCGCGGGGTCGCACTGCCCCAGGGCGTCACCGTCCCCTGGTCGAACGAGGTTCTGCACGTGGTGATCCCGCTGTTCCTGCTCGCGGATCTGCTCTTCGCGCCGCGCCGACGCGCCCTCGCCTGGAGCGCGGTGGCCATCACGACCGTCTTCCCGATCGCGTGGGTCGTGTACACGATGATCCGGGCGAACCTCATCATCGCCCCCGCCACCGGCGAGACCTGGTGGTATCCGTACCCGTTCCTCAACCCCCACCTCGTGCCCGGCGGCTACCTCGGCGTCGCCGGCTACATCGTCGGCATCGCCGTCGCGATCGTCGGCGTCGCCTGCTTCGTGGTCTGGGTGGGTCGCAAGCGTGGGGCCAGGGTGCCCGTCGCCTGACCGGCATCCCCCGCCGTCGGCATCCCCCGCCCCCCACACGTGCAGGCTCAGATCACGGATGCATGCTCGAACGGCGATTCTGCGCATGCATCCGTCATCCCGACCTGCATCTGCATCGGATGTCGGCTCCGTTGCCCCATGGGGATAAGTACCCACCCGCAGGCCGGATCGGGGTGATCGGATGCGGTTACGCTGGTCGCGGGGGATCGTCGACGCGTCCCCGTGGCAACGAGGAGACACACCGATGAACGAGCCCTACGCGCCCGGCCCCTCCGCAGGTTCGACGCCGCCTCCCCCGCCCGCGCCCCCGGCTCAGGCGATCCCGCCGGCCCCGCCCGCCCCTGCCACGCGCGCGGCGGCATCCGCCGCCCCCTCGACGCCCGCCTCGCCCCCCAGCGCATCGCCCTCGGCGAGCACGAGGTCCGAGGCCCCCACCGACGCGGAGCTGCGTCGCGCGAGCGCTGTGCTGAAGACGGTCTCGGATGCGTACTCCGCCAAGATGGTCGGCCAGGAGCGCCTGCGCATGAGCCTGCTGATCTCGCTGATCGCCGGGGGGCACATCCTGCTCGAGAGCGTCCCGGGGCTTGCGAAGACCACCGCCGCGAGCACCCTCGCCGACACCGTCAAGGCGCAGTTCAAGCGCATCCAGTGCACCCCCGACCTGCTGCCCAGCGACATCACGGGCAACCAGATCTACGACGCGGCGACCGGATCGTTCCGCACCGTGCTCGGACCGGTGCACGCGAACTTCGTGCTGCTCGACGAGATCAACCGGTCGAGCGCGAAGACCCAGAGCGCCATGCTCGAGGCCATGCAGGAGCACCAGACCACGATCGGCGGCGAGGTGCACCACCTGCCCAAGCCCTTCCTCGTGATCGCGACGCAGAACCCCATCGAGCAGGAGGGCACGTACGAGCTGCCCGAGGCGCAGATGGACCGCTTCCTGCTGAAGGAGATCGTCGAGTACCCGAGCCCCGCCGAGGAGTTCGAGATCCTCGGACGCATCGACTCGGGCGTGCTCGACCCCGACCGTCACGTCTCGAGCGCGATCAGCCTCGACGACGTGCACATGCTGCAGGACGTCGCGAGCCGCATCTACGTCGACCCCGCGATCCGCAACTACATCGTCTCGATCGCCTATGTCACCAGGAACCCCGCGCCCTACATCGGCGAGGAGCGCGCCCGCTTCATCAAGTACGGAGCGAGCCCCCGTGCGAGCATCGCGTTCCTGCAGGCGTCGCGGGCGCTCGCACTGCTGAACGGCCGCGGCCACGTCATCCCTGAGGACATCCGGTCGCTGCGCCACCTCGTGCTGCGTCACCGTGTGCTTCTGACGTTCGAGGCCGACGCCGAGGGCATCCGCAGCGAAGAGATCATCGACCAGATCTTCGCGTCCGTTCCCACACCCTGACCCCGCCATGGCCAGCCTGATCACCCAGGTGAAGAGCAAGCTCTTCATCCACTCGTCGCGCAAGTCGCTGCACGCGCTCGACGGCGCCTACGCGTCGCTGCTGCACGGCCGCAGTCTCGACTTCGAAGACCTGCGCAAATACGAGTACGGCGATCAGGTGCGCGACATCGACTGGCGTGCCACGGCCAGGCCCGGAACACCGCTGGTCAAGCGGCACCGTGCGATGCGGATGCACACGATCCTCTTCGTGGTCGACACCGGCCGATCGATGGGCGCCCTCGCGCACGACGAGAAGTCGAAGAAGGACCTCGCGATCCTCGCGACCGGAGTGCTCGGCGTGCTGGCTCTGCGCCACGGCGACGATTTCTCACTCGTCTACGGCGACTCCGACCGCGTGCGACGCCGCGCGCCGGGGCGCAGCGAGGGCGCGCTCGAGCACGCGCTGCGCACGATCGACACGGCGATCGACGCGAGCACGGCCCCGAGCGACCGCGACGCCCTTCTGTCATACGTCACCCGCACCGTCTCACGGCGGATGATCGTCTGCGTCATCACCGACGAAGCTCCGGTCACCGATGAGACCGAGCGGATGCTGCGCCGACTGCGCGTGCAGCACGACGTGCTGTGGCTGACCGTGAGCGATGCCGATCCGGTGCTCGACCACACGACGAACATGATCCGCAGCGATGTCGACAGCATGTGGGAGGTGCCCGACTTCGTGCAGGGCGACCTCGACATCATCCGCGAGCTCACGGCGCAGACCGAGGCCGACGCCGCACGGCTCGCCGAGGTGCTCAAGCGCATGGAGATCAGCCACAGTGTTCTGGCCGGTCAGGACGACGCCGTCTCGCAGCTGCTGCAGCTGCTGAATCGGAGGTCGAATGCCCGGCTCTGATGAGCTCTACCCTCCGTTCCAGTACGGCTGGGGGTGGATGCTGCTCGCTATCGGCATCCTGATCCTGCTGATCGCCGCCGCCTGGCTGGTCGTCATCCTGACTCGTCCGCGGCGCGATCTGGGCCTCGCCGGGGAGACCCGCGGGCCCGCGCTGCTCAGCGTCGACGTGCTGTCGCAGCTGCGGGTGGAGTACCTCGACCGCATCCAGCAGATCGAAGACGACTACCGCGCACGCACGCTCTCGGCCCGCAACGCCAACCTCGAGTTCAGCCGCGTGGTGCGCACGTTCGTCAACGAATACAGCGGCCTCGAGGCCCCCGTGCTGGCCCTCGACGACCTCGTGGCCCGCGGCGTGCACCCGGCTCTCGCCGACGCGAGGGGACGCCACTACTACCCCAGCATCTTCCGGCCCGGTCCGGCGATCGACCCGATAGCCGGTGCCGAGGCTGCCCGAACGGTGGTGCGCTCATGGCACTAGCGAACGGATGGCTGATCCTCGTCGCGGTGGCCGTCGTGGTGGTGGCGATCGTCGTCGGCGTGGTCGTCGGTCTGCGCACCGGTGCGAAGACCGCGGAACACGAGCGGGCGCGGGTCGCCCGCGCCGAGCGCCTGCGCGCTCTGCCCACCTTCCGTCAGGCGCTCAACCGCCGTGTGCTGGCGCTGTCGAGCATCCTGCTGCTCGGTGTGATCGCGACCCTCGCGGCCGGCGTGGTCTCGGCGCGGCCGATGTCGTCGCAGACCATCGAACCCGTCGACACGAGCCGTGACATCATGCTCTGCCTCGACGTCTCGGGGTCGATGAGCGAGGTCGACGTCGAGGTGCTGACCGTCTTCGAAGAGCTGCTCGCGGATTTCGAGGGCGAGCGCATCGGCCTGACCATCTTCAACAGCTCCCCGGTGCAGATCTTCCCCCTCACCGACGACTACGAGTTCATCCGCGGTCACCTGCAGAGCATCCGCGAGAGCTTCGATTACATCGACGAGATTCCCGAGCACTGGGTCGGGACGCTCAACGG
>NZ_JAGGPD010000305.1 GCF_018613995.1 Microbacterium sp. ISL-103
CCGGTCGGTGACCGCCGCCTCTCCCCTGGCTCGATAGGCGAGAGGACGCATCGCCAGGCGCTCGAGCGGCTGATCGTGCTTCGTCGTCGAGACGTACAGCACCTCGTGCCGATCGATGACCTCTGCGTGCTCGGGCACGCCGAGAGGGGCTGCGAGACCGGAGTCGCGTCGGAGTCGTCGTCGCCAGGCTGCGAACATCGAGAGCAGCACGAGCGCTGCCACGGCGATCGTGATCGCGATGGCGATGTCGCGTGTGCTCATGCGTTCAGCTCCTCGACCACTGCGCCGCCGACGACGGTGAGAGTGCCGCCGTGCACCGTGTACTCGACGCGGCCGGGCAGGTCGCGGCCGAGGTAGGGCGAGTTCACACTGCGGCCGTGCAGGTCGGCCTCGGTGAACACGCCGGCCACCGAGGCGTCGTACAGCGAGATCTGCGCGGGCGCGCCGACCTCGAGCGGGGTGCCATGACCTGCAAGGCGACCGATCCGGGCGGGCGCCGCGCTCATCACCCGAGCCACGTCCTCCCACCCGATCAGGCCGGTCTGCACCATCGACTGATGCACGACGCGCAGCGCGCTCTCGAGCCCGACCATGCCGTTGGCGGCGGCCTGCCACTCGCACGCCTTGTGCTCGCTCGGGTGCGGGGCGTGGTCGGTCGCGACGATGTCGATCGTCCCGTCGGCGAGACCTTCGCGCACGGCGAGGACATCCTCCTCGCGGCGCAGAGGCGGGTTGACCTTGAAGCGCGCGTCATACCCGCGAACGAGTTCGTCCGTGAGCAGCAGGTGGTGCGGGGTGACCTCGGCGGTCACGGCGATTCCCCGCTTCTTCGCCCACCGGATGATGTCGACGGAGCCGGCGGTCGAGAGGTGGCACACGTGCAGGCGCGACCCCACGTGCTCGGCCAGCAGCACGTCACGCGCGATGATCGATTCCTCGGCCACAGCGGGCCACCCCGCGAGTCCGAGCTCGGCCGAGACGGTGCCCTCGTTCATCTGGGCACCTTCCGTGAGACGGGGATCCTGCGCGTGCTGGGCGATGACGCCATCGAACGACTTCACGTACTCGAGGGCGCGCCGCATGATCAGCGGGTCGAAGACGCAGAAGCCGTCGTCGCTGAAGACTCGCACCTGGGCGCGCGATGTCGCCATGGCACCGAGCTCGGCGAGTCGCTCGCCCTTCTGCCCGATGGTGACGGCGCCGATGGGCTGCACCGTGGCGTAGCCGGCGGCCTCGCCGAGGGCGAGTTCCTGCTCGACGACGCCCGCCGTATCGGCCACGGGCGAGGTGTTCGGCATCGCGAACACGGCGGTGAAACCGCCGGCTGCCGCCGCACGGGTGCCGGTGAGGATCGTCTCGGATGCCTCGTAGCCGGGCTCGCGAAGATGGGTGTGCAGATCGACGAGTCCGGGAAGCGCCACGAGGCCGGCGGCGTCGATGACCCGCGCGCCCGATCTGCTGAGTCCGGATCCGATCTCGGCGATGACGCCGTTCTCCACGATGATGTCGGCGCTCGTCGCGCCGAGAAGCTGTGCGCCGGTGATGACGAGGGTCTCGCTCACTGGTCTCCCCCTCGTTCGTCGTCTCGTTCTCCTGCCAGAAGCAGGTACAGCACCGCCATGCGGATGGACACCCCGTTCGTCACCTGTTCCAGCACTGTCGAGCGCGGGGAATCGGCGGCTTCGGACGAGATCTCAAGCCCCCGGTTCATGGGTCCGGGGTGCATCACAATGCTACCGTCCGGAAGCCCGGACACTCGCCGTGCGTCAAGACCCCATCGCCTGGAATACTCCCGCTCAGTGGGGAAATACGCTGCGCTCATGCGTTCGAGCTGAATGCGCAGCATCATGACGGCGTCCGGTCCTTCGGCCAGGGCCCGGTCGAGGTCGTACACGACCCTGACCGGCCAGAGCGAGACGTTCTGCGGCACCAGCGTGGGCGGGGCGACGAGCGTGACCTCGGCGCCGAGGGTCGTGAGCAGCCAGACGTTCGAGCGCGCGACCCGCGAGTGCAGCACGTCGCCGACGATCACCACGCGGATCCCGCGGAGATCGCGTCCGCGGCTGTCGGCCCCGAATCGGCGCTTGCGGATCGTGAACGCGTCGAGCAGCGCCTGCGTCGGATGCTCGTGCGTGCCGTCACCGGCGTTCACGACGCCGGCCGAGATCCAGCCGCTCGTGGCCAGGGTCTGCGGCGCACCAGACGAATGGTGGCGGATCACGACGGCATCCGCACCCATCGCCTGCAGGGTCTGGGCGGTGTCTTTGAGGCTCTCGCCCTTCGACACGCTCGACCCCTTGGCGGCGAAGTTGATGACGTCGGCCGACAGCCGCTTCGCCGCGGCCTCGAAAGAGATGCGGGTGCGTGTCGAATCCTCGAAGAACAGGTTGACCACCGTCTTGCCGCGAAGGGTCGGGAGCTTCTTGACCTCGCGGGACTGAGTGTCGGACATGTCCTCGGCGACGTCGAGGATGCGCAGGGCGGTCTCGCGATCGAGCGTGCGTGTGTCGAGAAGATGTCTCATGCTTCGATCGTCACCTCTTCGGCGCCATCGTCCTCGATCAGGCGCACGTTGACGCGTTCCTGACGCGACGACGGGATGTTCTTTCCGACGAAGTCGGGGCGGATGGGCAGCTCGCGGTGGCCGCGGTCGACGAGGATCGCGAGCCGCACGACCGCGGGGCGGCCGATCGACTGCAGCGCGTCGAGGGCTGCGCGGATGCTCCGCCCCGAGAAGAGCACATCGTCGACCAGGACGATCGTCTTCCCGTCGACCCCTCCGGCGGGGATCTCGGTGGGGCGAGGCGATCGCGTCGGATGCTTGGCGAGATCGTCGCGGAACATCGTGACGTCGAGCGCCCCCACCGGGACGGTGGTCTGCGAGATCTCGCCGATGACGGCGGCGAGGCGACGGGCGAGTGTGACGCCGCGGGTCGGAATGCCCAGCAGGACGAGGTTCTCAGCCCCTCGGTTCGACTCGAGGATCTCGTGTGCGATGCGGGTCAGAGCCCGCGAGATATCGGCTTCGTGCAGAATCGTGCGTGCACTCATCAGCCGCTCCCTTCTCCGCCTCACAGGACGGTGTTAAAGGTTGCTTGATGCCCCCAGTCTAGCGCGCGGTCAGCGCCACCCGAGGACTTCACGGACGACAGCCTGCGAAGCGGGCGATCCGTCGTTCGCGATCCCGGCGAGCGACTCGTGCGACAGCATCGCGCCCTCGGCACCCGCAGCCGCCGTGATCTGCTCCAGGGCCGCAGTCACGCGCGGTGCCGCAGCCCGTGCGTGAGTGGCATCGCCGCGACCCGAGGTGTGCGGGAACACCACCAGTTCTGCGACGCCTGCCGCCACAGGGCGGGATGCAGCGACGACCAGAGTGGGCGGGAGCACGTGCTGCAGAGCGTGGGGCACCGGGAACGGCAGCTCGTCGCTCAGCAGCCCCCTCCACCAGCTGCGACGCGAACCCTTCTCGTCGCCGATCTCCATGGCGGTCGCGGTCCAGTCCGATCCGCTCGCGCGGATGCTGTCGCCGTACCCGTCGGGGCGCGGCTCGAACCCCACTTCGGCGAGGCAATCCGCCGCGATGCGCACGAGGCGCTCAGGGTCCGAGCGCACGATCCACCGCGCACCGCGCAGGGGGCCCTTGTGCTCGAGCCGCGACGTGCGGGCGTCACGACCGGAACCCTGCGGATGCGGGGATCGCGACACGGTCAGCTGGCCTCGCGAAGCACAGCGTCGGTGACCTCGTCGATCTTGGACGAGCGGATCGGATGGCCGCTGGTCGACAGGCAGCGCCCGGTGTTGAGGTCCCACTTCCAGTCGTGCATGCTGCACGTCAGGATTCCGTCTTCGTCGACCTTGCCGGTCTTCGTCAGATCCGCGCGCAGGTGCGGGCAGCGTCGCTGCACGACCCAGTCGCCGATCTCGGCGTCCTCGGTCTGGTCGGTCTGCTCCTGATACCAGTTCTCGACATACTCGATCCGGTCGACCGACAGGCACTTGAGGAACGTGGTGAGGAACTCGTTGAACTTGCCGCTGCGACCCACCTGGAACTGCATCGACAGGAAGATGGAGTTCGACCAGTCGATCTCGTGGTCGCGGATGTTGGTCGAGACGAGATCTGCGGGGATCGTGTACCAGTAGATGCACTCGTCGCCGGCGTACTCCCTGACCTTGGCACGCGGGAAGTCCACGACCATGTCGAGGTCGCCGATCCGGAATCGCACGCACCCGCCGACTCCGAGGCGGATCGTGCGCGACTTCTTGAGGAGAGGCTCCCACCAGGCCTTCAGCTCTTCGAGCATCTCCGCAGCGGGCAGCACCTCGGCACGGGAGGCCTCTTCGTCACGGATCTCCTGCTGACGCGACGAGCGCTGCTCCTCGAGGTACTCCCACTTCTCATCGAAGACGTGGGCCAGCTCGGCCTCGGAGTAGAGCGACTGCTCGGTCGTGACATCACCTGCGTCGACCGTGACGACGGTGCCGGGCACGAACAGGTGGCCGTCGTACTGCGGTGAGAGCTCCTTCATGTGCGCCAGGAACTGCTTCTGATCGGTGAAGATGGATTCGCCGTTGCGGCCGAGCCCGTTGAAGTCGAAGAGGTCGTCGCGGAGGAACATGGGCGGCCCCGCCATCGGGAACACATGCGGCGCGTCGACCTTGTCGATGTAGTACATGGCGCGCTTGTTCTGCGCGTCGCGCTTGAGCTTCGCGAAGTTCTGCTTCGCGTCCAGCGGCAGGTCGTAGACCATGGGCCACCAGATCGCGCCCGAGACCTGCGTGAAGTACGCATCCGGCTTGCCGAAGTGCAGGAGGGTGTCGAGGTCGAGCGGATGCGAATCGTTCTGGTTGAGCACCGATCCGGTGCCGTCGTCGACGCTCAGCGACGAGTCGCCGATCGGGCCGTCGCTCGGTGCACGCAGCGGCGTGATCATGATCTTGAGATCGCCGCGCTGGATGATCTCTCCGGCGGGTGCGTAGGTGATGTTCGTGTAGCCCAGCGCTCTGATGTCCCGCTCGAGATCGTCGATCGGGTACTCAGGCAGCAGCACCTCGATGTCCTTGCGGATGTAGCGCTCGAGGAGCGCCGGGTCGAAGTGATCGCGATGCCGATGCGAGATGTAGAGGAAGTCCGCCTCACAACCGAACCTCTCCCAGTCCAGCCCCCTGTTGTCAGGGAAAGGGAACCACGAGCCGAAGAAGGAGGGGCCGAGGACGGGGTCGCAGATGATGTTCCCGCCGACCGTCTCGATGAACATCCCGGCGTGGCCGAGTCCCGTGATCCGCATGCATTCCTCCTGAAGTGAACCGTTCGATTCTACCGACGGGCCCCTGAGCGGTCGCGGTGACCCGGCCGGGACAAATCAGTGTTCGTCGAACAGGCCCTTGATGTCGTCGGACGTGAGCGACTGCGCGAACAGCTCGTCGTCGTCCATGACCGCGGTGAACAGCCGCGCCTTGCGTCGCTGAAGCTCGAGCACCTTCTCCTCGATCGTGCCGGTGGCGATCATCCGATACACGAAGACCTGATTGGTCTGCCCGATGCGATGGGTGCGGTCGATCGCCTGTTCCTCGGCCGCCGGGTTCCACCAGGGGTCGAGCAGGAACACGTAGTCGGCCTCGGTGAGCGTGAGCCCGAAGCCGCCCGCCTTCAGGCTGATCAGGAAGACCGGCTGCTCACCTGCCTTGAAGCCGTCGATCACCTCATCTCGACGACGGGTCGAGCCGTCGAGGTGCGCATACGGGATCCCTGCCTCTTCGAGACGGGCCGCGGCGAGATCGAGGAACGACGTGAACTGGCTGAACACCAGCGCGCGGTGCCCTTCGGCCTGCAGCTCCACCACCCTCTCGAGCAGGGTGTCGAGCTTGCTCGATCCGATCTCGGCATCGGCATCGTCGATGAGTGCGGGCGCCAGACTCAGCATCCGCAGCAGGGTGAGCGAGCGGAAGACGATGAACCGGTTGCGGTCGAGGTCGTCGAGCAGCCCGAGCACCTTCTGCCTCTCGCGCTGAAGGACCGTGTCGTAGAGAGCACGGTGCTCGGGGCTGAGCTCGACCTCGAGCAGCTGCTCCTGCTTGTCGGGAAGATCGGGCGCGACGAGCTCTTTCGTGCGCCTCAGCATCAGGGGCCTGACCCGGCGACGCAGCTGCGCGAGGCGTCGAGCACGGTAGTCCCCGCCCTCTTCGTTCTCGGGCACCTTGCCCTTCTCGATCGGATGGATGTACCGATCCCTGAACTTGCGGGCCGAGGGGAACAGTCCTGGCGCTGCGAGCTTCAGCAGCGACCAGAGCTCGGTCAGACTGTTCTCCATCGGCGTTCCGGTGACGGCGTAGGTGACATCCGCCTGGAACGTCGCGATGGCCCGGTGCAGACGGGTCTTCGGGTTCTTGACGAACTGGGCCTCGTCGAGGATCAGCCCGGCCCACTCGACTCTGCGGAACTCCGTCTCGTCGAGTCGGGCGACGGTGTAGGAGCTCACCACGAGATCCGCCGACTCGGCAGCCGCGGCGAGGGCGTTCGTGCGCCGCCCTCCGGTACTCGTGCTGTCGACGATCGCCACGCGGAGTCCTGGCGTGAACCGCGCGGCCTCGGAACGCCACGTGCTCAGCACCGATGTCGGGGCCAGCACCAGGAACGGCCGCCGCTCTTCCTGATCACGGGTGTGCTGCACGAAGGTCAGCAGCTGCAGCGTCTTGCCGAGCCCCATGTCGTCGGCGAGTAGGCCGCCGAGCTTGTGGCGCCACAGAAACGCGAGCCAGTCGAATCCCGACTTCTGATAGGGACGCAGCTCGGCGAGCACGCCCGGCGGAACGGGAGTCTCGGGCACCCCCGTGGCCTGACGCAGACCGTCAGCCGTCGCACGCCAGCTGACAGCGGGTTCGGCCTCGTCCGCGAGGTCTTCGAATTCCTCCCAGAGATCGGTCTGGTACCGACTGATCCG
>NZ_JAGGPD010000306.1 GCF_018613995.1 Microbacterium sp. ISL-103
GGCTCATCCCGCTGCCCCGGCTCATCCCGCTGCCCCGGCATTCGCGGCAGCTCCCTCTGCAGTGCCCGATGCCCCGGCATTCGCGGCACCGCAGCCCGCTCCGGCGTTCCCGGCAGCGCCCGCGGCCGACATCCCCGCGCCGGCAGCGGCTCCCGCCATCGTGGTCGACGAGTCCGACGACGACGACCTGGAAGAGACGCGCATCAGCATCCCCGGCCATCGTCTCGTGTTCACCTGGGATGACGGCACCCGCGTCACGGTGTCGCGACGCACGATCTTCGGACGCAATCCCGGTGCAGAAGAGGGCGCGATCATCGTGCCGGTGCGCGACGAGACGCTCTCGCTCTCGAAGACCCACTTCGAGGCGGCGGCCTCGACCTCGGGCGGCTGGGTGCTCGACCGGTTCTCGACGAACGGCATGACCCTCGTCCGGGAGGGCCAGCGCATCGCCTGCCCCGCGGGCCAGCGCGTGCCGGTGCGCCTCGGCGATGCCATCGAGATCGGCGATCGGATCGTGACGATCGGCGGATACGCATGAGCGTCGCACTGGCGGTTTCGACGGGTGCGGCGACGCACACCGGGCTGCGTCGCACGCTCAATGAGGATGCGTTCCTCGCCAGCGCCCCCGTGTTCCTGGTCGCCGACGGGATGGGCGGGCATGAGGCGGGCGAACGCGCCAGCGCCGCGGTGATCGAGGAGTTCTCCCGGCACATCGGGCAGCCGGCGCTCGCGCTCGACCAGGTGCGCGACGCCGTCTCGGTCGCGCGGGCAGAGGTCGAGGCGCTGTCGACCACGAGCAACGGCCGTGCGGGCACGACCCTCAGCGGCGTCGTCATCGCCACGGTCGACGGCATGGGCTACTGGCTCGTGCTGAACATCGGCGACTCCCGGGTCTACCGCCTCGAAGACGGCGATCTCGAGCAGGTGAGCGTCGACCATTCGGTCGTGCAGGAGCTCGTCGAGTCCGGTGAGCTGCGCCCCGAAGACGCCCAGACCGATCGCCGTCGCAACATCATCACGCGGGCGATCGGGGCCGGCAGTGACGGCGAGGTCGATTACTGGCTGTTCCCCGCAGAGATGGGCGACCGGATGCTGGTCTGCTCCGACGGGCTGGCGTCGGAGCTCAGCGACGGGGCGATCCGCGAGATCCTCATGGTCGAGGCCGACCCGCAGCGCGCGGCAGACATCCTCGTCTCGAGCGCCGTGCACGCCGGAGGGCGAGACAACGTGACGGCCGTCGTGATCGATGCCATCTCGGTCGCGTCTCGACCCGGCACCCTCGTCGAGACGGACGAACCAGACGTCGCGGACACGCGTCCGCGTGAAGCTGCAGGAGGAGTGCGCTGATGCGTGTGAACTATCGCCCCGGAACGTGGAACGCCCTGATCCGCGATGGCGCTCTGCTCGTGCTGCCTCCGACCGTCGATGCCGCCCTGATCGCCGATGCGTGGAACGGTTTCGACGGAATCCGTGAACTCGGCGCGCTCGTCGACCTGCTGACCGTGCGCTCGGGGGGCTCGCTCGCCTCTCTGCCCGACTTCGCCGCGGTCGTGGCCGACGGGCAGGACGTCAGGGTCGCGGTGCGCGGCGTGCCCGAGATCGTGGTCGAGACGGCCGACGGCCAGACGCGCATCATCGGCACCGACCTGACGACGTGGAGCGAGCGCCTGGTCCGAGGCGCGGCGAGGGTCGATGTCGTGGTCGAGAGCGCCGACGATGTCGAGCTGCCGGTGGTCGGCGGCGTGGTGCGCGCGGCGGCCGTCTCGCTCGATCCGACAGGCGACTCGGCAGGCATCTCAGCCGGCGTCTCGGCCGTCGACAGCGCGGCGACCTCGACCGACTCGGTCGCGCCGGCGCCGTTCGCTGCAGAGCCGGCCGCTGCTGCCCCGCCCGCTGCGGAGCCAGCCGGGGGAGTGCCTCCGGTCGTCGCCCCCGCGGTGGTCGCTCCCGCCGTGGTCGCTCCGGTCCCGCCCGCAGTCGGCCTCCCGAGCGTGGGTGCGGTTCCCGCCGTTCCGCCTGTCCCGCCGGTGGCCTCCCTCGCGCCCGCCGGTGATTCCGAGGGCGAGTCGCCTCAGGATGAGCCGGACTTCGGCGACACGCTGCTTCCTGAAGACGACGACCGCGAGGCCGACCTCGCGGAGCGCCCGGGCGACGACGAGCCCGCCGATGCCGACGGGCAGGGCGACATCGACGAGTTCGAGATGCTCTTCGGACAGACCATCCACCGCCCGGCGTCAGAGCCGGCGTCGACGGACGCGAATGCCGGCGCCGCAGACCCGTTCGCGGCATCTGCCGCCGACGCCGATGCCGGGCTCGCGGGCGACCATGACGGCGCGACGATCTCGGCCGCCGAGGCGCGGGCCCTCCGAAAGGATGCCCCGCCGGTCTCTCCCGACGCCCCCACCGAGGCCCTCCCGGTCGTCTCCGGCGGAGGCCGCATCCGCGTCTCCACCGGACAGGTGGTGACCCTCGATCGCACGGTCATCATCGGCCGCCGCCCGCGCTCGACACGAGCCAGCGGGGCGAACCTCCCGCATCTGGTCGCCGTCGAGAGCCCGCAGCAGGACATCTCGCGCAGCCACCTCGAGGTGCGTCCCGAGGGCGACACCGTGGTGGTCATCGACCTGCACACGACGAACGGATCGACCCTGCTGCGCGCCGGCTCCGATCCCATGAGGCTGCACCCCGGTGAGCAGACGATCGTCGTCTCGGGCGACGTCGTCGACCTCGGCGACGGAGTCACCGTCGCGTTCGAGGATCTCCCGTGAGTCGTCGCCCTTCGCCGCCGCCGGAGCTGCCCGGCTTCGTCTATGTCGAGCCGCTCGGCACGGGAGGCTTCGCCGACGTCTTCCTCTACGAGCAGCAGATGCCCCGGCGACGCGTGGCGGTCAAGGTGCTGCTCGCCGACCGCCTCACCAGCAGCGCCGCGCAGGAGTTCGCCGACGAGGCCAACGTCATGGCGATGCTGTCGACGCATCCCGCGATCGTCACGATCTATCAGGCGGGAGTCGCCGGAGACGGCCGTCCGTACCTGGTGATGGAGTACTGCCCTCGCCCGAACCTGCAGCTGCGCGCCCGCAGAGAGCCGTTCTCGGTGGCAGAGGCGCTGCGTGTCGGAGTGCAGGTGGCCGGTGCCGTCGAGACGGCGCATCGCGCGGGTGTGCTGCACCGCGACATCAAGCCGGCGAACATCCTCGTCACGGAGTACAACCGCCCCGCACTAACCGACTTCGGCATCGCCTCGACCACGGGGGCGACCGGAGAGGCATCCGGCATGTCGATCCCGTGGTCGCCGCCGGAATCGTTCGCGGATCCGCCGCAGAGCGGCCCCCGCACCGACGTATGGGCGCTGGGAGCGACGCTCTACACGCTGCTGGCCGGTCGTTCGCCCTTCGAGCGGACGGGCGAGCGCAACTCCAGCGCCGACCTGATCGAGCGCATCGAGCGCGCCGCGCTGCCGTCGCTCGCGCGTCCGGATTCCCCCGAGAGCCTGCAGCGGCTGCTCGAGCGGTCGATGGCGAAGAACCCGGATGCCCGTTTCCCCAGCGCCGTGGCCTTCGCCCGCGCGCTGCAGAAGGTGCAGATCGAGCTGTCGCACTCTGTGACGCCGATCGACATCGTCGACGACCACCCGCCGGCCGAGGATCTGGATGACGACGGCGACGGCCTGACCCGCGTCCGCGAGATCGTCAGCATCGATCCCGATGTCGCGTCGTTCACGAGGCCGTCTGCGGCCACTCAGCCCAAGGGCGCGCTGTTCCCCTCGGCAGACGTCCCCCGCTTCGACAGCCCCGACCCGGTCGACGAGGCCACTCAGCTGCGCGGCCCTGGCGCGCCTGCCGCGGCCACAGCTCCTATAGACGATGACCGCACGATCGCGCGGGGCCCGACGGTCGTCACTCCGCACGCCACGTCGTCGACCACGCCCTCGCATGCCACGCCCTCGACCTCCGCGCCGTCGGCCGGGCCGTCGTCGTCCCCGGCCTTCGCCGCGCCCTCCGCCACCGGAGACGCCACCGGATCCGCGACGTCGTCCGGCGACCCGGACCGGAAGCCCCGCAGCCGCAGGGGTCGGACGATCGGCCTGGTCGCGGCCGGTGTCGTGGTGATCGTCGGTGCGATCGTCGGACTCAATCTGATGGTGGCGAACATGCCCACCCCCGAGCCGGTGGCCACGGGCGACGAGGTCGATCCGAAAGACATCGTGTCCGACGTGGTGCCGAAGGTCTCCGACCTCGAGGGCACGCGTTCGGGTGACTCCGTGACCTTCACGTGGACGAACACCGACGAGCTCGAGGGCGACAGCTTCATCTGGGTTCCCGTCGATCTCACCGGCCAGGGCACTCCGTCGACGACCACCGACACCTCGGTCACGATCACCGACGCCGCGGCGGGGCAGGTGTGCGTCGACGTGGCGCTGCGCCGAGACGACGGCCGCGCGTCCGAGCCGGTGCGGGGGTGCGTCCAGTGACGGGCATCGGCACGGTCACCGTCGAGTTCGCGGGCGAGTACTTCACCATCGAACCCGGCAGCAGGTTCACGGCCGGGCGCGAGGGCGACCTCGCGATCGACGACAACCTCTTCCTGCACCGCAACTTCCTCGAGATCGCCGAATCGGCGGGTCTCTGGTGGCTGTCGAACATCGGCTCGCGGCTCACCGCATCCGTCACCGATCGCTCCGGCGGCGTGCAGGCCTGGCTGTCGCCCGGCGCGCGGCTGCCGCTGGTCTTCGACGCGACCACCGTGGTCTTCAGTGCGGGCCCCACGACGTACGAGCTGATCGTGCACGCGACGCAGCCCGCGTTCCGTCCGACCCAGCGCGAGAGCACCGACGGCGACTCGACGATCGGCGACGTGCCGCTCACCCAGAGCCAGCGGCTGCTGATCCTCGCACTGGCCGAGCCGCAGCTGCTACGCGACGGCACCGGAATGAGCGAGATCCCGACGTCGGCCAAGGCCGCGGCGCGTCTGGGGTGGACGGTGACCCGCTTCAACCGCAAGCTCGACAACGTGTGCGACAAGCTCGATCGCATCGGCGTGCCGGGCATGCGCGGGGGGCAGAGGTCGTTCGCCACCAATCGGCGTGCGCGCCTCGTGGAGTACACGATCGCCTCGCGCCTGGTGACGCGTGAGGACCTCGCAGATCTCGACAAGCCGCAGGGCTCCGAGGACGAGGATGCCTGACCGCGAGGCCGCACACCCCTGCAGGCGGGTGAGCCCTCCGTGTACGAGCTGAGCCCGCTGGGGCTCTCTGCGACACAGGCAGACGAGTGGCGCGACTTCTTCGCGAGCGGTCGCGTGTACGCCGCTCCGCTGGATCGCACGGCCGTGCGCCGGAGGATGCGCGTCAACGCCGTCGTGCTGGGTGTGGCGTGGCTGGTGCTGTTCGCGGCCCTCGCAGGCCTCTTCTCCGTCCTGTTCCTGCATTTCGGCGGCCCCGTGACCGTGCTGCTGCTCGCGCTGCTGGTGGTCGCGGCGGGCGTGCTGCTCATCCGCTTCGCCCTCCTCCGGCGGCGGCTGCGCGGCGGCAGAGTCTCGGCCGACGACTACCTGGTGGTCAGCGCCGACGGCATCCGCCTCGCCGGTCACGTCGAGCTGCCGTGGTCTGCCGTGATCGGCGGCGTCGGGTTCGACGACCGCGCGGCCGCCGTGCCGCTGCTGCGCGGCCCCGCGGCGGCGATCGAGCGTGCGTCCGGTCGTGTGCAGTCGGAGTTCGTGCTCGGTGTGCGGGGGGTGCGCGCGCTGCGCGATGCCGCACCGAGAGACCTGCACGGCATCTTCGAGGTGATCGCGGACCACGGAGGCATCCGCATCCCGATCGATACGATGGTCGCTGCCGAGAACGTCCGCGCATCGCTGGCCGCGATCTGCATCGCCGGCCTGCAGGCCGGCATCGACATCGAGGTCACCGGTGACCGCTCGACGATCTACACCAGAACAGTGGCCCTGCTCGGGGCCGAGAAGGCTGCGCCGCCGACCGCGGGGCAGCGAGGAGAGGGAGATGATGGCCGACCTTCGCGCCAGCCGATGTGAACAGCTCGTCGACCCGGTGACGGCACTGACCGTCGCCGTCGTATCGAGCAACGAGCGCATCCCGCAGAGCTTCACCGACATCGTCCGCGCGGCGGAAGACGTGCGCGCGATCGCAGAGCTCGGATCGATGGGAGTCGAGAACTCCGACTACGTCGCGTGGGCCGCAGGCTCTCCGCAGACGCTCAACGCGCTGATCGAGGCGGCAGAGGCGAGGGACTCGAAGGGCGTGTGGGAGGCGTTCTCGCACCCGCAGTACGGCCTCCACCGCGTCGCGGCGGCATGCAACGGTCTTCCGCGGTGGGCACCGCCGGAGGGGTCGGAGTTCGTCTGAGTTTCGCTCAGCAGCCTGCGGCGGGTCCGCTCAGCAGCCTGCGGCAGAGCCGAGGTCAGGGAGCTCGACCGCATCGCCCCAGCCCGAGAACTCCAGCTGGAGGCTTCCGGCGACGTCGGCGCGGGTGAGCGACACCGGAAGTGCGGGGCCCTGCGTCTGCACGCGCAGCGCGCCGAGGGTGCCGTCGGCCCCCAAGACGAGGTCGACGCCGTCGTCCGACGGCGCGCCGACAGCTGAGGCATCGGCGGTGTGCTCGGCGAGCGTCTGCAGCGGATGAAGCAGCGACCCCCACCGGGTCAGCGCGGGGTCGTCGTCGGCGACGCACGAGTACTCGCCGGCGACGAGGTCGCCTGCCGCGGCCGTCGAGGGATTGACGTAGGTCTGCCCGTCGGTGATCACGACCGAGGTGGTCTGACCGTCGACCGTGAACTCGGCCAGCGTCTCTTCGCTCGAGCCGCGCACGTCGACCGTCAGCACGCGGCCGCCCGCATTCGTGAAGGGTCCGGTCATGGTCCCGGGTCCTGCTTCGCGCACGGCGGTGAGCATGGTGGCGCGGGCGGTCGAGGCATCCAGCAGGACGATCCCGTTGCCCCCGGACTCCTCGTCCCATGCGCCGAGATCGATGTGCGTCGGACTCGGCGCCGGCTCCTGCGCCTGCGTCCCGCCGGCGCACCCGGTGAGCGCGAGAGCGGTGCCGAGCACGAGGGCGATCAGTCGCGCGTCACTCCGACGGGGCATCCGCCACGCATCCCGAGACCGCGCCCTGGGCGTCGAGCGTGGCACGGTCGAGCTTGACCTCGGCCTTCTCGTTGCCCTCGGCAGGGCGCACCACGATGCAGGATCCGTCGTCGACGATGGCGGCCGCGCGCGGCAGCCAGGCCTCGGTGCCGGTGACCAGCTGCGAGACGTCGAGGGTGGGTCCTGAGGGGCCGTCGACGACGATCACCTGGTACGGCACGTCGGGGCCCGTCCAGTCGGCGCGCACCACGTTGTCGGTCACCTCGAGCGTGAGGTCCGACGCCGTGGCGCGGCCCGAGAGGCCGCCGACGATCACGAAGACGACGAACGCGATGAGCGCGAGGATCGTGGTGCCGACCGAGATGAGGAAGGCGGGATGCCGCCACAGCGGGCGCTGCTTCTCGGGCGCGTCCTCGAGCTCGGGCAGCACGTCTCCCGACGTCTCGAGCGTGCGGATCTCGCCCGGGGCGACCTGCATGCTGGGCCGCGGCGAATCCCATCCGAGCTGGCCGTCGAGGGCCGCGGGGGCCGGTGTGCGCGATGCGGTCCACGGCACCGGCGCGGCGGTGATCATGGCGTTCGCCGGTAGCTCGCCGACCGGCGCAGCATTCTGCTGGCGGCGTGTTCGCGGGATGTCGCTCATGGATCTGGTGCAGATTCTCCGTCGTGGTCGGGCGCGGCTATCCTAGTCATGGCCTGCCGCCGATCTTGGAGTCTCATGACCTCGACGCACCGACGCCGGCGAGGAGCTCTCGCTCTCGTCGCGATGCTCAGCGCCCTGCTCACATGGTCTCCGCTCTCGGCATCGGCATCGCTGTCGGCCTCCGAGGCATCCGCGCCGCCGCAGGGCGGGGCGGTCGAGGTCTCGTACACCGAGACGACCGAGATCCGCCCCGGCGAGGGGTGGCTCATCGACTGCTCGGGCGTCGGCACGCTCGAGGGCATCGCGGTCACTTGCGCGGATGACACCGTGACGCTCGTGTCCGCCGGGTTCGACGCCGACCTCGGCACCCAGACCCTCACCGTGCCGCAGGTGTCGGGTGCGACGCGCATCTCGGTCGACTATCGGGTGCGCCTCGAGCTCCCGCCGCTGCCCGAGGTCGCCGTCGACCGTCTCGATCTGCCGATCGCCGTGGGCGAGCAGGCGCTCGTGCCGCTGTCGGCGCTCGGCATCGTCTGCGCGGTCTGCACTCCCGACGGCGGGGCGACCATCCGGGTCGAGAAGATCCCTGGGGGTGTCGCAGCCGGGGTCGGCGAGAGCCATCTTGCGCTCCGCGGCACGACGGCCGGAGACGCGATCATCCCGTTGACCATCACCGACGACGCGGGTCAAGAGGTGTCGGTCGAGCTGACCGTCACCTTCGTCACGGCGCCCGCCCCCACCGTCGGCGGACTGCACGTGGTCGGAGACGCCGAGAAGATCGAGATCGTCGAGCAGACCTGGGGCGACGACGCCGCCATCGTCTGCAGCTCGCCGCAATCGCTCGGCCTCCGATGCACCGAAGACGGCGGCATCGAACGCACAGGCACCGGCCCCGCGCAGCTGCTCTTCCGCGTGGTCACCGACGACGGACGCCTCGCCTGGGGCAGCATCACCGATGACGCGGATGCAGATGTCGCCGAGCTCGTCGCTCCCTCGTGGGAGAGTGAAGCGCCGCTGTCGCTCGTCTCGGCGCCTGTCGACGAGCAGCAGGCCGACGCAGCAGTTCCGCTCGCCGGCCTCGCCCGGCTTCTGGAAGGGATACCCGCATCATGAGCCTTCGGCTGACCGTCGCCGACCGCCCCGGCGCACCCCAACCCGAATCCTGGATCGTCAAGGTCGACGAGGCCACGACGATCTCCGAGATCGGCGAGTCGCTCGACGTCCCGGCCGACGAGCTCGCACCCGGCACCGACCCGTCGTCGGCATTCACCGTC
>NZ_JAGGPD010000307.1 GCF_018613995.1 Microbacterium sp. ISL-103
CCGGCAACGCGGGGTCACCGGGAAGAACGAGCCGCGCGCCGCCGTCCCGCGCTCCGCGTATCGCGTCCGCGACCGTTGCAGGCTCGGCGCGGGAGCGCCATCGCGATCGGCCGTCCGCGATGGCGCGTCCGCTGACCGAAGCGGCCGTGGACGACTTCTCGTCCAGCGCGTACCGGAGCGCATCCAGCGGTCCCAACTCATCGATGAGCGTGCCTGCAACGCCGTCGCCGGGCTCCGCCAGCACCGACCAGACGATCCGAGCGAGTGCGTGCCGGTGATCCCCTGCGGGGTGGACCGCGTCGAGAGTGGCACGTATGGAGGGGTCGGCCTCGAGAAGAGCGATCACGATGAGAATCCCCTCTTCAGGAAGAGCGCCTGTCCGACCTCGTCGCGACCGGGCCTGTCGTTGCCTGCGAGATCGGCCATCGTCCATGCGAGACGTAGGACACGGTCGTAGCCGCGCAGCGTCAGAGCGCCGCGCTCAAGAGCGCGATCGAGCGGCGATCGTGCGTCGGGAGCGATCCGGAGGTCCTGCTGTCGCAACCGCGCGCCCGGCACCTCTCCGTTGCGTCTCCAGGGCGTGCCGCGCCACCGTTCGAGAGCCCGGGCTCGGGCATCGATGACCCTCTCGCGCGCCCGTCTGCTAGTCGTCTCGGTGCTTTCGCCCGCCATCGCGCGAGATGCGGCGACACGAGCGACATGCAGCTCGATGTCGATGCGGTCGCGCAGCGGGCCGGAGAGACGCGTCGCATACCTGCGGACAGCGAGGGACGGACACACGCATTCCGCCCCTCGAACACCGTAATTGCCACAGGGACAGGGATTGAGCGCGACCACCAGCTGGAAGCTCGCGGGGAAGACGGCCGTCACACCCGAACGGCTCACCTCGATCGATCCGGACTCGAGCGGCTGACGCAGAGCGTCGAGAGCCACGCGGGAGAACTCCGCGGCTTCGTCGAGGAACAGCACTCCCCGGTGCGCCCTCGAGATGGCCCCAGGGCGAGCTGCTCGGGACCCTCCGCCGACGAGCGCCGCCACCGAGGCGCTGTGATGCGGCGACTCGATCGGAGGCACGGCGATGAGGCTCTGCACCGCCTCTCCCGCGAGCGAACGGATCGATGCGACCTCGAGGGCCTCATCCCCGGTGAGCCGCGGAAGGATCCCGGGCAGCCGCCGGGCAAGCATCGTCTTCCCGGCGCCCGGCGGCCCGCTGAGCAGCAGATGGTGACCGCCCGCCGCGGCGACGATGAGAGCCTGCACGGCCTCGTCCTGGCCCACGACGTCAGCCAGGTCCGTGTCGTCGGCGACCTCGGACGGCGCGTGCGGCGACACGACCGGCTCTGCATCGAGGACCTCGATGTCGGCGCCGTGCCAGACGGCCACTTCGGACAGCGACGTGGCCGCCCGCACCTCGATGCCCGGAACCAGACGC
Source organism: Microbacterium sp. ISL-103 (assembly GCF_018613995.1). Taxonomy (GTDB): domain Bacteria; phylum Actinomycetota; class Actinomycetes; order Actinomycetales; family Microbacteriaceae; genus Microbacterium. The sequence goes on from NZ_JAGGPD010000307.1 coordinate 1,433, forward strand.
GCCTCGGCCTCGTTGCCGATCGGCACGATGACCGTGTCGAACCCCGCCCGTGCGGCGGCGAACACCGAGGGAAGGACCCCCGGCACAGGGCGGAGTCTGCCGTCGAGTCCGAGTTCGCCGATGTGCACGGTGCGGGCGATCGAGCGATGAGCGAGGGATGCCCCCGCCGCCAGCGCGGCGACAGCGACGCTCAGATCGAATCCGGACCCCTGCTTGGGCAGACTCGCAGGTGAGAGATTGACCGTGAGCCGTCGACGCGGAAGATCAAGACCCGTGTTCTTGCAGGCGTTGTGAACGCGCTGCACCGCTTCTCCGAGCGACTTGTCGGGCAGGCCGATGATCTTGAAGTCGGGGGTCTGATTGGAGAGGTCGGCTTCGACCTCGACCATGTGGCCGTCGACCCCGGTGAGCGCGACCGCCCAGGTGCGGGAGGTCTTCATGCCAGGTCCTCGAGGTGCTCGAGCATGCCGTCTTCCGGGTTCGCACCGACTATGCCGATGGCGTCGATGCGGAGCACCATCCCCTGCACCAGTTGAGGGTGGTCGGTGGCCCACACATGCGCGAGCCGCCACAGACGCCGCCTCTTGCGTGCGTCGACCGCTTCGAGCGGGTGCCCGTAGGCCACCGATCGTCGCGTCTTCACCTCGACCACTGCGAGTCGGCGACCGAGGCGCGCGATGATGTCGATCTCGCCCTGATCGCAACGCCAGTTGCGCTCCAGCACCTCATAACCGGACTGTGTCAGGTACCGCGCCGCTCGCTCTTCGCCGGCTCTGCCGAGATCGTCTTTCGCTGCCATGGGCACAGCTTCGCCGCACACGATCGGGGGCCGCACCCGCAGGGCGGGGAACACCCGGATATCGGGGACAGAACGTCAGATCGGATCGATGTGGAGACGGAGTCACTCCCCGTCGAGGGACAGCTCCTGCGGCAGCTCGAACTCGCGACGCTGGAGTTCCTCGACGTTCACATCTTTGAAGGTGAGCACGCGCACGGCCTTGACGAATCGATCCGCACGATAGATGTCCCACACCCAGACGTCGGACATCGAGATCTCGAAGTAGAAGTCGTGTTCGGTGTCGCGCCGCACGACGTTGACCTCATTGGCCAGGTAGAAGCGACGCTCGGTCTCTACGACGTACTGGAACTGAGCCACCACATCGCGATATTC
>NZ_JAGGPD010000308.1 GCF_018613995.1 Microbacterium sp. ISL-103
TATCTCTGAACCCGGCGCGCACATCTCGGTCCGCGCTGGACTGGGACGCCCGAACCCGGTCGACCGCACGACGGTGCGCGATCGTCATCACCCAGGTTCTTCCCTGTCCCTTGTTCGGAGCGAACTTCGTAGCGGATTGCCAGATCTCCAAGAAGACTTCCTGAAGCACCTCTTCGCTCTGAGAGCGGTTCACGAGAACGCGGAGGATGAGACCGAACACGCGAGACGAGAGCGTGTCGTACAGCTCCGCGAATGCGCGCTGGTCACCGTCGCCTATGCGTACGAGCAGGTCGGCGACAGCATCCCGAGCCGTACCGTCTTCGGGTACGTCCATTCCGTCGATGACCATCTCTAACAGCATGCCGTACTCACCCCGCTTTCCCGTGCAGCCACCACCCGAAAGTGACGGAAATGAGTCCTCTTAAGTGCAGGTGCTCGACGGGTGTTCGCAGCAGCCCCCCGAATCGGATTGGATTGGGCGCATCTGAAAAAAGTTCGACATTTCTCCCATCCGATCCCGAGCGGGCTCCGAACGACTGTCAACGCCACGGAGAGGCCGTGGCATTGTTCTGAAGGAGCTTGAGATGTTCAGCACCAAGAAGAAGGTCACCGCAGCGATCACCCTCGGCCTTGCGAGCGCATTCCTGCTCTCCGCATGTTCCATGGGTGGAACCACCGACGAGCCGGCAGAGTCGACGGCCCCGGAGTCGTCCGAGGAGACGATGGCTCCTGAGACGATGGATCCGGCCGCCAACCTGGTCGGCCCCGGCTGCGCCGCATACGCAGAAGCAGTGCCGGACGGCGCAGGTTCCGTCGAGGGCATGGCTCTCGACCCGGTAGCCACCGCAGCATCGAACAACCCGCTGCTCAAGACCCTGACCGCGGCTGTCAGCGGACAGCTGAACCCGGATGTCGACCTGGTCGACACCCTCAACGGTGACGAGTTCACCGTCTTCGCACCGGTCGACGACGCTTTCGCGAAGATCGACGCCGCCACCATCAAGGCACTCAAGACCGACAGCGCCACGCTGAGCTCGATCCTGACGTACCACGTGGTCCCCGGCCAGGTCTCGCCTGACGACCTCGTGGGCACGCACGCCACGGTCCAGGGTGCCGACCCCGAGGTCACCGGCAGCGGCGACGAGCTGATGGTCAACGACGCCAACGTCATCTGCGGTGGAGTGCAGACCGCGAACGCCACCGTGTACCTCATCGACTCGGTGCTGATGCCCCCGGCCGAGTAAGGCACGGGAACGCCGGGTCTGAGACTCGGTAAGCCGTCTCACCGCACTCGGGGGAGGTAGGTGGGACGGAGAAGGAGCCGCTGACGACCACGTCGTCAGCGGCTCCTTCTTTGCGCCCTAGACTGGAGGGGCGGGCCTCTAGCTCAGTTGGCAGAGCATCGGACTTTTAATCCGCGGGTCGTGGGTTCGAGCCCCACGGGGCCCACCGTTATCACCGCCGGCCAGATCCGGCCACCCCCTTCACTGCATCCGCACCGTGCGAGAGAGTCGTGGTGTTCCCATCCGGGACACCCATCCCCACGAAAGGACGCATCATGGCGACTCTCACCGACAGCCGAGTGGCATTCCTGGCGACAGACGGATTCGAGGACAGCGAGCTGACCAGTCCGTGGGAAGCGGTGCAGGGCGAGGGCGCGAGCGCCACGCTCATCGCACCGGACGGACAGCAGATCACCGGCAAGAACGGCCACGTCCAGCACGTGGACCTCACCTCCGAGGCTGCGAAGGCCGACGAGTTCGACGCTCTCGTGCTTCCAGGCGGCGTCGTGAACGCCGACCACCTGCGGCTCGACAAGGCATCGATCGACCTCGCCCGCTCGTTCTTCGAGCAGCACAAGCCCGTCGCTGTCATCTGCCACGGCGCGTGGATCCTGATCGAGGCCGGAGTCGTCGACGGGCGCACGCTCACCAGCTACCCGAGCCTCGCCACCGATCTCCGCAACGCCGGAGCGACCTGGGTCGACGAGGAGGTGGTGGTCGACGCCGGACTGGTCTCGAGCCGCACACCCGACGACCTTCCTGCTTTCAACGCGAAGCTGATCGAAGAGGTCGCCGAGGGAAAGCACGCCGAGCAGACCGCGTGATCTGAGGCATCCGGCGGTCCGGTGTCAGGCGCCAGCGCGCGCCCTGTGACGCCGGACCGCCGCCCGGTTCGCACAGCGCACCGAACAGAACCGCTGCCTGCCGTTGCGGGTCACATCGACGACGACATTCGTGCAGGGCGACGCCTCGCATCGGCCGAGTCGATCCATACCCCGGGTGACGAGGTGCAGCGACGTGCCGACCGCGAAGATCGCCCTCAGCACATAGGGCAGGGACTCCACGTCGTCACGGTAGTGCAGGTGCCACCCCTCTCCGTCGTGGTTCGTCAGGCGCGGATAGGCCGACGCCTCCGCCATCTGCGCGTTGAGGATCTTCGCCCGGATGCCCGGATCCGGCGCATCGACGATCCGCAGCCACTCGTCGACCACCTCGCGCACCCGCTCGTGATCATCGCGTGCCGTCGGGAAGGTCATCGTCATGCCCATCGCGAGCGTGCGCGCCTCGATTCCGGCACGATCGGCGGGAAAGTCGTCGGCGAGGGATGCCGCCAGCAGAACCGCGTACTCGCCGTAAGGGTTGAGATGCATAAGGCCATTACATCACGCTGAATACATGACCTCGTTGCACACCCTCCCGATCCCCTCTCAGACCGCACGGCCGCACGAGCACGCCTGGGTCGTCGACTCCCGGCATCCGACCAGCGAAGGGGTCGTCCTGTACGTCAGGTGCGTCGCCTGCGGCACGCATCGCGTCGACCTGCAGGCAGAGCCTCAGCGGCCTCCCACAGCGCTCAGCGCGGAGATCGCGGTATGACCGCCAGCCGAAGGACTCTCACGCCGTCAGCTCGATGAGCCTGCGCACCGTGCGGAGGTTGCGTGCGGTGCCGGCGACACCGAGCAGCCGGTCGAGCACCGCCTTGGTGAGCTTCGAGGTGTGCACCCCACCCTCGGCATAGTCGATCCACAGCTCGTCCCCCACGAGCGCGATCCGCTCGCCGGGCACGAGGCGCTCCTGCAACGCGTCGATCGCGCCGGCGGATGCCGCACCCTCGAGGAACATCGCGTGCAGCAGCTTGTCGGAGGCATCGATGAACGGCTGCGCCGCCAGCGAGCGCACCAGCTCGTCGTGAGCGCGATGGATCACCGGGGTGTCGACCCCGAACTCCGTCGAGATCACCGCGCGGACCTCGGCGCATGCGGCGGCAGGCTCGCCCGGATGCTCGCAGATGATGTTGCCGCTGGCGATGTAGGTCGACACCTCGCCCAGTGCAGGAGAGATCAGCTCGCGGAGCGCCGCCATGGGCACGCGATTGCGCCCCGAGACGTTCACCGCGCGCAGCAGCAGGACGCTGCGCGTCATACGGAGTCGCTCTCGACCAAGGTGGCGCCGGCATGGGCGAGCTCGGCGAGGGCCGCGGCGCTCGGCTCCGGTGCCACACCGGCGATCAGATCGGTGAAGACGCGCACCTGCACCCCGTGCTCGATCGCGTCGAGCGCCGATGCCCGCACGCAGTGGTCGGTCGCGATTCCCACGACGTCCGCGTTCAGGACCCCGGCGGCGGTGAGGATGGCGCCGACGCTCTCACCGGACTCGGTCGCCCCCTCGAACATCGAGTACGCCGGCCTCCCCTGACCTTTCTGCACGTGATGCGTGACGGCATCCGTCACCAGCAAGGGGTCGTACTCGGCGCCGGGCGTGCCCGCGACGCAGTGCTCGGGCCAGGTGCCGACGAAGTCCGGCGTCTCGGCGAAGTGGCCGCCGTTGTCGCCGTCCGAGTCATGCCAGTCTCGGGATGCGACGATCACCTGGTAGTCGCCCGCGTGGTCGGCGAGGAACGCGGATATCGCGGATGCCACGGCGTCACCGCCGGCCACGGCCAACGCGCCGCCCTCGGTGAAGTCGTTCTGCACATCGACGATCAGAAGCGCTCTACTCATGTTTCGAGCGTACGCCCGCGCACTTCGCATCTGTCGTGATCCGAATCGCAGAGAATGGCCGCAGGTCCACGCAGACACCGATGATCTCTGGCCAGATGTCCTAATCGTTGCGCCTCATCCACGCCTAGAGTGACCACGAACGAAGACACAACGTCTTCATACATAGTGAAAGGTGAGAACAGTGGCACGAAGAAAACTGGGGTTCGTGGCCTCGCTCCTGACCGTCGTCGTACTCGCAGCATCGATGGGCGCTCCCGCACAGGCAGAAGATGACACCTCGCTGGCCGAGCGGGCCTCCGAGACTGTCGAGGCGGCCGCGCCGGCATCCGACCTCGCAGAACCGGGCATCATCGACGGCGGGCAGGTGCTCACGAGAGTGAAAGACACCAGCGCGACCGTTCCGCTCTCGCCCGACGGCGACATCGTCGTCACGGTCGCAGGCGCGGACGGGACGCAGACCGCGAGGATCGCCCTTCCCGACGAGATCGCCGTGGGTTCGGGTGTCGTGACCGACGACGGAACCGTGGTCTACCCCGCCACCGACGGGTCGGCCGACGCCGTCGCGGTGCAGACCATGGCCGACGGCTCGACCCGCGTGCAGACCGTGATCGCGGACGCATCGAGCGCGCATGAATTCGGGTATCGGATGCAGGGCTATCGCCCGTACAAGAGCGACACCGGAGAAGTCGTGTTCGTCAACGCCGCCGGCGACTTCGTGAGTGTCGACGCGCCCTGGGCCGTGGATGCGAACGGCGCCAGCGTCGACACCTACTACGAAATCCACGGAAAGGAGCTCGTGCAGGTGGTCGAGGCAGACGAATCGACTGCCTACCCGATCGTCGCCGACCCGAGCTGGATCTGGTACGCGCCAGCCTGGGGCATGAAGCTCTCTCGCACCGAGACCTCACGGGTCAGAGACCTGAGTGCTGCCGGCTCGATGTGCGCGATCTTCGCTCGGGGTGCCCCCGGATTCACCGTCGCCTGCGGTGCATTCGCCGGCTACATGACCGTGCAGGCGAACCTCGCCCAGAGCGACAGCCCGAGGTCGTGCCTGTTCTTCACCGCGGCTCCCATTCCGGGAGTGATCTGGAGGATCAAGTGCTGAGCGTCGCGCGTTCAGAGGGACGTCGCTGATGTCGGAGGTGCAGCTCGCCACCGTCGCCTACGTCGCGACAGCGGCTCTCGCAGTGAGCGCCGGGCTGTCCTTCGGTGCACGCCCCACCGGCGCGGCACGGTGGCTGGGAGTCGCGGCGGGCGCGCTCATCGTCGGCGCGGTCACCGCGGGCGGTCTCGCGTTGGGGTCTCAGGCTCCGTGGGTCGGTCCGATGTTCGCGATCGTCACCGGTGCGACTGCCGTCCTGGTGGCCGCCTACACCCGTCGAGACGAGCCCGGATTCCGTTCTGAGCCCTTCTGGCGACGCGTGAGGACGGCGCTGAGCATCCGCCGCTGAGAGCGCCTGCTCGAAGAAACCAAAAGGCCCCGTGATCTTTTCAGATCACGGGGCCTGCTGGAGCCGCTTGTCAGAATCGAACTGACGACCTTTTCATTACGAGTGAAATGCTCTGCCGACTGAGCTAAAGCGGCGCGATCATCGATATTACCCGTTCCGGAGCCGCACCGCGAATCGAGCCCGACTCACTCGCAGCGGACGTCGCTCTCGGGCACGACGTCGTCGAGCAGGAACGCCTCGACGGCGTCATCGACGCACGTGTTTCCCTTGTTGTATCCCGTGTGTCCCTCGCCCACGCGGGTGATCAGCACACCCTCTTCGAGCTGGTCGGCGAGCGACTCCGACCATTCGTACGGCGTCGCCGGGTCGTTGGTCGTGCCGACCACGAGGATCGGCCCCGCACCCTCTGCGGTGATCTCACCACGGGTGCCGGTGGGCGGGTACGGCCACACCGAGCAGGAGTCGGGGCCGTTCCAGTAGGGCGCGATGGTGGGTGCACCGTCGGCGATCTTCTTCTCGGTCGCGGCCTCGGCGGCGGGGTCGTCCTCGACCGGGTAGTCCATGCAGTTGTATGCCCGGAAGGCCTCGCTCGAGTTGTCGATGTAGGCGCCGTTCTCGCGACCGTTGTAGAAGTCGGCCAGGAAGAAGGCCGTCGTCGGGTCGCCCTGCAGCGCCTCGTCGAAGGCCTGCGTCAGATACTGCCAGCTGTCGGCCGAGTAGAGCGCGGCGATGATCCCGGTCATCAGGGCATCGGCGCCCAGCATGCGTCCGTCACCGTTCTCGAGAGGGGCGGCATCGACGCTCGCGAGGAGTGCCCCGAGGTCGGCCATCGCTTCATCGACCGTGCCGTTGAACGGGCACGCGCCCGAGTCGAGGCAGTCCTGCATGTAGGCGCGGAGTGCGGATTCGAATCCGAGTGCCTGCGTCGCCCCCACGTCGAGACCCGAGACCGCGGGGTCGATGGCCCCATCGAGCACCAGCCGGCCGGCCTTCTCGGGGTAGAGGCTCGCATAGGTCGCACCGAGGAACGTGCCGTACGAGTAGCCGCGGTAGTTCAGCTGCGTGTCGCCGAGCACCGCACGGATCAGGTCCATGTCGCGAGCCGAGTTGATGGTCGTGATGTACGGCAGGATGCCGTTGCTGTTCGCCTCGCACGCGTCGGCGCACGACTGGTGCG
>NZ_JAGGPD010000309.1 GCF_018613995.1 Microbacterium sp. ISL-103
CGCAGAGGAAGAGGCCCCGTCCACCCGGACGGGGCCTCTTCCGCTGCGGGGAGCGTCAGCGCTCGTCGCCGACGTGTCAGCCGGTGTAGGTCTCGACGTTCAGGATCTCGACCGAGATGGCGCGACCGTTCGGAGCTTCGTACGACGACTTCTCGCCGACCTTGAGTCCGAGGATCGCCTGCCCGAGGGGGCTGGCCTCGCTGTACACGTCGAGATCGCTGCCCACGGCGATCTCGCGGCTGCCGAGGAGGAAGACCTCTTCGCCTCCGGCGACCACCGCGGTGACGACGGTGCCGGGCTCGACGATGCCGCGGCTCGCGGGCGCCTCGCCGACCTTGGCCGTCTTGAGCAGGTTCTCGAGGGTGCGGATGCGCGCCTCCTGCTTGCCCTGCTCGTCTTTGGCGGCGTGGTATCCGCCGTTCTCCTTGAGGTCGCCCTCTTCACGGGCGGCCTCGATGCGCTTGGCGATCTCTTCGCGTCCCGTCGTGGACAGGTGTTCCAGCTCGGCGACGAGCCGGTCGTACGCTTCCTGCGTGAGGAAGGGAACCTGAGCGTCAGTAGACATGACGAAGCTCCTTCGTTAGGTACCCGCCGGCGGTCTGCGGGGGATATGCCAAGACGCCCCGGCACGGTGCCAGGGCGTCGTCTGTCTGGCTCGAGTCTAAGCGACCCAGCAGCTGTTCACCAAACCTGTGGTGGCCGCCGACACCGTGGGAACGCTGGCCGAGAGGGCCTGTGAATGCTCCTCTGCGGCGGCGATCTCGACGACCTTCCAGCCGACCACGCCGAACTCCTCGTCGAGGGCTTCGACGATGCAGGCCACGTCCTTGCCCTGCACTCCGGTGATCTGGAATCGCACGGTGACGCTGTGCTCATCGACCAGGTCGAAGCCCAGGTCGTCGGAGTCGACCGAGTTCATCTCGGTGGTCACGATCGACCAGCCGAAGGCGCCCACGAGGAGGGCGGCGATGACGATCACCACGATCCACGGCCCCCGACGGGTGCGGGTGCGTCCATATCGTTCGTCGAGCTGCTGTGCGGTCGTCACGGGGTGGGTCTTCCGGTCGTTAGGCTGGTTACTCCAGGTTATGCGACCTGCGCAGGAAAGGCAGACTCCATGCTCGCTCTGACCGAGACCCCGATGCCGACGCCCACGATGACGGTGAAGCCCGAACTGGTCACGCCCGGATTCATCGGCTTCGCCGCCGTGGTGATCCTCCTGGTCGCCGTGATCCTGCTGATCCTCGACATGAACCGACGGATCCGCCGGGTGCGCTACCGCGAAGAGGTCAGAGAAGAGCTCGACGCCGAAGAGGCAGCGCGCGCGGCCGATGAGGCGACCGAGACGGATTCGGATCTGCCGATCGTCCGCGAGGGCGACGACGACCCCGAGAGACGCTGATCACACCTCCGCGCTGAGCGGGATCTTGCTGATCAGGCTCCGAGAGATGGTGACAGCGGCTCGAGCGCGATGAGCAGGCACGCGGTCCAGTGGCACAGGAACGCCAGCACCGTGCACAGGTGGAAGATCTCGTGGAAGCCGAAGTGGCCGGGCCACGGGTTGGGCTTCTTGAGCGCGTAGACGACGGCGCCGCCGGTGTAGAGCAGCCCGCCCACGATGACGAGCGCCATCATGGTGGCGTTCGCGACGAAGAGGTCGGCCAGGTACATCACGGCCGCCCACCCCAGCAGCAGGTACAGCGCGACATAGAGCCATCGCGGAGCGTTGATCCAGAACACCCGGAAGAGGATGCCGAGCAGCGCGCCGCTCCAGACGAACACGAGCAGCAGCGCGCCCTTCCCCGGCGGCAGCGCGAGCACGGCGAGCGGAGTGTAGGTACCGGCGATCAGCAGCAGGATGTTCGCGTGGTCGATCCGCTTGAGGATCATCTTGACCTTCGGACTCCAGTCGATCCGGTGGTAGAGCGCCGAATTCCCGAAGAGCAGCAGCGACGTGGCCATGAAGACGGCGGCCGCCCACTTGGCGGCGCCGCCCTGTGCGACGGCGATGAGGACGATGCCGGCGACGATCGCGAACGGGAACGTCGCCGCGTGCAGCCATCCGCGCCAGGTGGGCTTGATGTCGACGGCGGCGTCGTGAGCCGCCTCCTCCAGGAGAGGCAGCTGGGGGACGTCTGGTGCAGTGGAGTCGGGTGTGCTCACGCCAACACTCTATGCGGCAGATCATCCCCGCCGGCGTACATATCCTGAGCGTCAGCACTATGTCGCCCGGGCCCCGGCACGATAGCGTAGGGAGGTGATGTCACGTGAGGGCCAGGGGCGGGGGCCGCTGTACCGGCTCTACACCAGCAGGCTGCGCCGCCACCTCGATCCGGCGTCCGTGCCGCACCACGTCGCGATGATGATCGACGGCAACCGTCGCTGGGCACGACAGCTGGGGTATGAGACCCCGGCGGAGGGTCACCGCGCAGGAGCCGCCAAGATGCGGGAGTTCCTGGGCTGGTGCGACGAGCTCGGCATCCGCGTCGTCTCGCTCTACCTGCTGTCGAGCGACAACCTGCTCAAGCGCGACTCCGCAGAGCTCGCCGACCTCATCGAGATCATCGCGGAGCTCGCCGAAGCCCTGTCGCACGAGCCCGACTGGCGGGTCAAGCACGTCGGCCGCTCCGACATCCTGCCTCCGGAGCTCGCGAGAGTGCTCGACGACGCACAGCAGCGCACACGTGATCACACGGGCCTGCATGTGAACCTCGCGGTCGGGTACGGCGGCCGCAACGAGATCGGCGACGCGGTGCGCAGCATCGTCACGGCGCACCAGGCCTCCGGTGGCACGATCGAAGACCTCGCGGCACACCTGACACCCGAGATGATCGGCGAGCACCTCTACACCGGAGGGCAGCCGGATCCCGATCTCGTGATCCGCACCAGCGGAGAGCAGCGACTCAGCGACTTCCTGCTGTGGCAGAGCGCGCACAGCGAGTTCTACTTCGTCGAGGCACTCGGGCCGGATCTGCGTCAGGTCGACTTCCTGAGGGCGATCCGCGACTTCGCAGACCGCGATCGGCGCTTCGGACGCTGAACCCGCGCGCCAGGCCGTCGGCCACGTCCCGTTAATCAACACGTAACGAATTGGGGGCGTGTCGAGTCGCGCAAATGTCTGCGGCTGGTCGTAGCTTCTAGGCATCGGGCAAGGTGCCCGTCGGGTCGGCCTCAGGTTGACGACTCGTGACCCCCTGGTCGACTCGATCGAAAAACCGGGATTCCCCGGGTCGGGAGTGGGTCGTGACCTCACGTACAGCGCAGCAGTAAACAAGCACCGCGCAGCAGTCCACCCGTAAGAAGACGC
>NZ_JAGGPD010000310.1 GCF_018613995.1 Microbacterium sp. ISL-103
GACGCCCGGCGCCGACCCCGCGTGGCCGCTCGTCGTCGTCGCGGTGTGTCTGATCGCCGGCGTCCTGCTGAAGATCCGCGAATCGCACCTCCGCCGCACGGCGGACTCCTCCGGCGTCTGAGCAGGCGCACCGACCCCAGACCGGGGGCGAGCATCGATCCTTCCCCATCGTCGACGCTCGCCCTCTGATCGGCACCATGTCGATCCGATGCTCCGGGTGCGCCGATCTCGCCCGCGCCGATCTCCCCATCGGCGCGAGCAGATCGCCCCACGATCGCTGATCGACGCACTCGGGCATGAGGTGTGGGCGGGCACTCGCCCGTCCGCACCTCGCATCACTCCCGCAGCCTCGAGTCCCCGTACATAACCAGACGAGAAGAGCACCCTGAATGACCACGGCCCTGCCCACCCTGCGCGAGCACCGCATGCCCAGACGCCGCCGCGGTCGCTCGACGCTGCCGCGTCTGAGCGTGCCGGATCTGACGATCCGCATCGTGCTCGCGGCTGCTCTCGTGGGCGGCGTCGTCTGGATGCTGGTGCAGGCCGACACGGTGCGCGCCGCAGAGGCCCACTTCGCAGCGTGGTGGATGGACGGGTGGATTCCGGGTGGGGTCACCGCGTCCGCCGACACCTACATGCTGTGGCTCGACGACAGCCATCTCGTCGGGTTCCAGGTGACGGCGGAATGCACCGCGCTCATCCTGCTCGTGCCGCTGCTGGCTCTCGGCGCCTGCTTCGTCCTCTCGGCCCGTGTGAGCGTGCCCCGGGCGATCGCCGGCACCGTCGCTTCCTCCGTCGTGATGGTGCTCGTCAATCAGGTGCGCCTCGCACTGATCGGGTTCTCCACGCTGCAGGGCGGCCTCGGCTCGGGGTACGAATTCGGGCACCGCTTCGCCGGCTCGGTCGTCGGCATCGCCGGCTTCGCCGTCGGTCTCGTCGTGCTCATCGCGGTCGCCGGCGTCCGCAGACGTCGCTGAACGGCCGCATCCATGATGCCCTCTCTGCTCGGCTCCCTCTCGCTCGTCCTCACCGTGATGTTCCTCGCGTACATGGCGCTGATCCTCATCCCGTACGTGCGTCATCGCAGCGAGAGACCGGGCGACCCCGCCCTGTTCGACTGGCACATCTTCGTGCCGTGCCGTGATGAGGCCGCCGTGATCGCTGAGACGATCGCCCGTCAGCGGGAGCGATTCCCCGACGCGCATCTCTGGGTGATCGACGACGACAGCGACGACGACACCGCCGCGATCATCGGGGCGCATGTTGCCGCGGATCCGTTCGTGCACCTCGTTCAGCGTCGCCGGCCGCTCGCGCGGACGGGCAAGGGCGACGCACTGAACAGCGCCTACGACGCCCTCGACCGGTGGCTTGCGCACGACGCCGATCGTGGCCGCATCATCGTGACCGTCGTCGACGCGGACGGCGAGATGGCGGCGAACGCGCTGGCTGCGGTCGCCGGTGACGACTGCTTCGGCGACCCCGCTGTGGGAGCCGCCCAGATCACGGTCCGGATGAAGAACCGCGACGACCCGAGGCCCTATCCCGACAGGGGATGGGCCGCCAACGCCTTCGCGAGGTACCTGATCCGGATGCAGGATCTGGAGTTCCGCACCGTCATCCTCGCGATGCAGTCGCTGCGATCCCAGACGGGCACCGTCGGGCTCGGTGGCAACGGGCAGTTCACGAGGCTCTCGGTGCTCGACCACATCGGCGACGAGTACGGAGAGCCCTGGCACGGCGCGCGGCCCGAGGACTACGAGCTGGGGCTGCACGTGATCCTCGCCGGCTACGAGAACCGCCAGGTGCACGACACGCACGTCGCCCAGGAGGCGCTGCCGAGCCTGCGACGGCTGCTCGCGCAGCGCACGCGATGGTCGCAGGGCAACATCCAGTGCATGAAGTACGTCACCGACATCCTCCGCTCCCGCCACTTCGACAGCCCGGGCGTGCTGGAGTGCCGCTACTACCTCTTCCTCCCGGTGCTGCAGATCATCGGGCTGATCGTGATCGTCCTCACCGTGATGCTGCAGGGCGCAGCGATCGCCGCCGACCCCGCCGTGCTCACTCGCCTCGTCGAGCACGCCTGGGCGTTCGTCGCCCTGGGGCTGCTCTTCGGCGTCGGGCCGTTCGTGATCTGGGGAGTCCTCTACCGGCTGCGCTGCGAGCCCCGATCCACCTGGTTGCAGGCGCTCGGCTGGGGAGCGGGACTCTTCTTCTTCGTGCAGTACATCCTGATCTCGGTGACGCGGGCGATGCTCCGGGTGGCGCTCGGCCGCAACGGGTGGGCCAAGACCCGGCGCAACGCCGAGGCGCACGTCACCGGCCCGGTCGCCGTCGACGCCTGAGCCCGTCGACGCCTGAGCCCGTCGACTCCGGGCGCGGATGTCGGTGCCGCTCGATAGCGTGTGAGGATGACGTCTCTGATCGCAGGCCCCGACGATCGCGCGCGCTGCGCGTGGGTCGGCGACGACGCCGAATACCGGCGATACCACGATGAAGAGTGGGGAACGCCGTTGCGGGGCGACCGCGCGCTCTTCGAGAAGATGGCACTCGAGGGCTTCCAGGCGGGGCTCTCGTGGATCACGATCCTCCGCAAGCGTCCGCGGTTCCGCGAGGTCTTCGCCGGTTTCGATGTCGATGTCGTCGCCGAATTCGACGAATCCGACGTCGAGCGGCTCATGGTCGATGCCGGCATCATCCGCAATCGCGCCAAGATCGAGGCGACGATCGGCAATGCCCGCATCGTCCGCACCATGGCCGACGGCGAGCTCGATGCGCTGATGTGGTCGTTCGCGCCGGCATCGCGCCCGCGCCCCGCGTCCTTCGCGGATGTCCCGGCTGTGACACCCGAATCCACGGCCATGAGCAAGGAGCTGCGGCGTCGTGGCTTCCGCTTCGTCGGGCCGACGACCATGTACGCGCTGATGCAGTCGGCGGGCATGGTCGACGACCATATAGAGGGGTGCTGGCGGGCAGCAGAACTCGGCTAGATCCGTCGCGCCGAGGGGGTGGGCATTTTTCCCCATCGTGACCGGTATTTCAGACGGTTAGGATGAACGGGTGCGCCGTGCACCCTGAGTGCATCGGCCGAGAGTCTGCAGATGTATGACCCTGGGGGGAACCGGGCATGAAGGCGTTGTCATGGATGCGCGCGCGACCGAAGACGCTGGCCTCGGCTGCCGGTGTGACGGTGGGTGTCGTCGCGCTCACCACGATGGCGTTCACCTATGACGGGTTCCCGACCACCAAGGTCGATCTGAACGACGGTGGCGTCTGGATCACCAAGACCTCGAGCCTGCTCGTCGGCCACTTCAACCACGAGTCGACCGTGCTCGACGGCGGACTCCGCACGACCGGCGAGAACTTCGACATCCTGCAGGACGAGACCAACATCCTCGTGACGGATTCGAGCGCCTCGACCGTCACGGCGATCGATCCGTCTCGGGTGTCGCTGGGCGACAGCGCTCGCATCCCGACATCGTCGAAGGTCGCCCTGGGGAATCAGACCGCCGCGATCCTCGACCAGAAGTCGGGCGATCTGTGGGTGCTCCCCGTGAAGGGCATCGCGGGCTTCAAGATCGAGGCGGCGGAGCCTGTGGCCGAGCTCGGTGCGAACGCCGACGTCACCGTCGCCGAAGACGGCACCGTGTTCGCCGTGTCCTCGAAGCGCGGCGAGGTCGTCACCGTCCCCGTCGACAACGAGGGCGAAGCGCTCGACACGTCGGTCGCGTCCGTGGGCGAGATCGACGACTCCGAGGCTCCCCGCATCACGGCGGTCGGCCGTACCCCTGTCGTGCTCGACACCGCGGCCGGTGTCGTGACGACTCCCGGCGGCTTCCGCACCGAGATCGAGGATGCGGCGGATGCGGTGCTGCAGCCGGCATCCGCATCGACCGAAGCCGTCGCCCTCGCGACGCCCTCGGCGCTGATCAGCGTTCCGCTCGACGGGAGCGAGGCCGTCGTCACGGACGTCGGCGGCAACGGTGCTCCCGCGGCTCCCGTGGCTCTGCGCGGATGCACGTACGCCGCATGGGCCGGATCCGCCGTGTTCCTGCGCGAATGCCCCGGCGAGGGCAACGACGTCAACGAGCGCATCGAAGGTGCCGAGGACTCGAAGAGCCTCACGTTCCGCGTCAACCGCGACGTCATCATCCTCAACGACGCCGTCGGCGGCGCCGCGTGGATGGCCAACGAGAGCCTGCAGCGCGTCGACAACTGGAACGACCTCACCCCTCCTGAGGGCGAGACCGAGAACGAAGACGACACCACGCAGGAGACGGTGGAGACGACTCTCCCCGACCGCAAGGAGGAGAACACTCCGCCGGTCGCCGAAGACGACGACTTCGGTGTGCGTCCGGGGGCATCCACCCTGCTTCCCGTTCTCGACAACGACAACGACCCCGACGGCGACGTGCTGGTGGCGACGCTCGCCGAGAAGCAGCCGTCGATCGGCACCGTGCAGCCGATCCAGAACGGCGGGTCGCTGCAGATCGCGGTCGACGAGAAGGCCACCGGTTCGACGACCTTCATGTACGAGGCGAACGACGGACGCAAGGGCAAGGACACCGCCACCGTCACGCTCAGCGTCCACGACTTCGACGTGCACAACGCCCCGGTGCCGAAGCGCAACACGGTGCTCACCGTCGAATCCGGCGGCACGATCTCGTACAACATCCTTCCCGACTTCATCGACCCCGACGGTGACGACATCTACCTCAAGGGCGTCGAGCCCGCGCCCGGCGACGAGGTCGACTTCAGCACCGACGGGCAGATCACCTACAAGGCCACCGCGAGCATGCAGGGCCGCAAGGAGGTCGGGGTCACGATCGCCGACGGCTTCGGCGAGACCTACGTCGGCACCATCACGCTCGATGTGCGCCCCGCGGGGTCGACCGACCCCAAGACGAACGCCGACCACGTCATCACCCGCGTCGGTGAGCAGGTCTCGGTGGCGCCGCTCACCAACGACACCAGCTCGGGGCGCGAGTCGCTGCGACTCGGCAACGTCGAAGAGGTGCCCGGCGCCACGGTCACCCCGGACTACACGAACAAGACCTTCACGTTCTCGGCCGAGGCGCCGGGCACGTACTACGTGCAGTACCTCGCCACCGCGGGTCCGAAGAACGCTCAGGGCCTGGTGCGCGTCGACGTGCAGGAGGCCAGCCAGACCGATCTGCCACCGGTCGCGGTGCGCGACGTCGCGCTGCTGCCGAGCGGCGCCGACGTGCTCGTCGGCGTGCTCGCCAACGACACCGACCCGGCCGGCGGCATCCTCGTCGTGCAATCGGTGAGTCTCGAGCCCAACTCGGGCATCTCGGTCTCGGTGATCAACCACGAGACCCTCCGCATCACCGATCAGGGTGCGCTCAAAGACCAGGTGCGCATCAAGTACCGCATCTCGAACGGATCGAAGTCCGCCGAGGGCGAGGTCGTGGTGATCCCGATCCCGGCGCCCGACAAGATCATGCCGCCGGTCGCGAACCCCGACACCGTCTACGTGCGAGCGAACGATGTCGTGACGATCCCCGTGCTCGACAACGACACGCACCCGAACGACGACGTCATGCACGTCGTGCCCGAGCTGGTCGAGGCGCCCGAACCCGAAGACGGCGAGGCGTTCGTCTCGCAGGACGTGGTGCGGTTCAAGGCCGGGTCTGAGGCCAAGACGGCGTACCTGACCTATGAGGCCGTCGACTCGCGGCAGCAGAAGGCCGCGGGATACGTCACCATCCAGATCCTGCCGATCGACGCGAAGACCAACGCCGCGCCCCGGCCGAAGGACATCGTCTCGCGTGCCCTGGCGGGTACCGAGGTGAACATCGCCGTTCCGCTCGACGGCATCGACTCCGACGGCGACTCGGTCGAGCTGCTCGACATCACCTCCAGCCCGTCGAAGGGACGCATCACCGAGACCGGTGCGAACTACTTCACCTACGAGGCCTTCGACGACTCGGCCGGTGTCGACACGTTCAAGTACCGCGTGCGCGACCGCCTGGGCAAAGAGGGGATCGCCACGATCCGCGTCGGGATCGCGCCGGCAGAAGACATCAACCAGCCGCCGTACGCGGTCAAGGACGCCGTCGTCGTGCGACCGGGCCGCGAGATCGCCGTGCCGGTGCTCGCCAACGACTCCGACCCCGAGGGCGACAAGATCGTCCTGGTCAGTGAGAAGAACGGCGGACTCGAGGTTCCCGAGAACCTGACTGCCAGGGTGTCGGGCGACCGCGTGCTGGTGCAGGCGCCGAACGAAGAGCTCGAGACGTCGCTGCAGTACACGATCCGCGACGCCCGCGGTGCCACGGCATCGGCCACTCTGCAGATCACGGTCGATGAGGACGTGCCGTTCCAGGCCCCCGTCGCGCGCGACGACCGGGTGCGCCCGGAAGACCTGAAGGACGGCACGCTCACCGCCGACGTCGCGATCCTCAAGAACGACGAGGACCCCGACGGCACGACCGATGCGCTCGACGTCACCCTCGGCGCGGGCGCGACCGCGCTCGACAACGGCAAGGTGCGGGTCAGCGTCGAGGAGGAGCAGCAGCTCATCCGCTACACCCTGACCGATCGCGACGGTCTCGAGGCCTCGGCGTTCATCTTCGTGCCGGCGATCTCGGGTCTGCGCCCGATGGTCGACCTCACGAAGCCCGTCGAGGTCATCAGCGGCGAGACCAAGGTGCTGCCGCTGTCGGAATACGTCACCGTGGCCGGCGGAGGCACGGCCAGGATCACCGAGCACGCCAAGGTGAGCGCGGTGAACGCCGACGGCTCCGACCTCGTGCAGGATGCCGAGAACCTCGTCTACACCTCGAAGGCCGGCTACTTCGGCCAGGATGCGATCACGTTCGAGGTGACCGACGGTGACGGTCCCGACGACCCCGAAGGTCGCAAGGCGACGCTGACGATCCCGATCGACGTGCTGCCGCCCGACAACCAGCAGCCCGTGTTCGTGAACAGCCAGATGCAGGTCGCACCGGGCGAGGATGCCGCGTCGCTCGACCTCGCGGCGCTCACCACCGACCCCGACCCCGAAGACGCCGACAACCTCGAGTTCTCTTTCGTCGACGGTGACGGCGACGGGGTGTCGGCCGAGGTCAAGGGATCCGAGCTGCTCGTCAAGGCCTCGTCCGACGCCAAGAAGGGCACGGCGATGACGCTCAACGTGCGGGTCACCGACGGCGAGACCGAACCGGTCGACGGCACCGTCACGGTGCTCGTCTCGGCGTCTACCCGCGCGATGCCGACGGCCAACACCGACACCGTCTCCGAGGCCGATCAGGGCAAGTCCGTGACCGTGCCCGTGCTCGCCAACGACTTCAACCCCTTCCCCGACACACCGCTGAAGATCGTCTCGCAGAACGTCGAAGCCGGAATGGGCTCCGTCACCAAGGAGGGCGACCAGCTCGTGGTCACCCCGGCGGCGACCTTCGTCGGGACGATGGTCGTGCGCTACCGCATTCAGGATGCGACCAAGGACGTCGACCGCGAGGTCAACGGCCAGGTCGTGGTCACCGTGCAGGGTGTTCCCGATGCTCCGGNNTCGGCGCCCTCGAACAACGGCGCCGAGATCACCAAGTACACCGTGAAGTCGGTGAACGGCAACGCGTACTCGAAGGAGTGCCAGTCGACCACCTGCACGCTGGACGGACTGACCAACAACGTCAAGTACACGTTCCAGGTGACGGCGACCAACCGGGTGGGCGACAGCAAGCCCTCGGGCGCCTCTGCCGAGGCTCGGCCCGACGCTCGCCCCGACACACCCAACCCGCCCACGCTGAAGTTCGGTGACAAGTCGCTGGCCGTCAGCTGGGCGACGCCGAGCACTCCCGGCTCGCCGGTGCAGAGCTACACCCTCGAGATCTCGCCCGCGCCGCCGTCCGGCGTCGCGCAGAAGGAGGTCACCGGCAACTCGATCGTCTGGGAGGGCCTCGAGAACGGCTCGAACTACCAGGTGCGCGTGCAGGCTCACAACCTCGCCCCCGAACCCTCCAGCTGGAGCAACTGGTCGGCGTCCGAGATCCCTGCAGGGCCTCCGCTGGCGCCCGGTGCACCGACCACGACCGAGCTCGCACCGGTCGGCAACCAGGCGCAGATGCAGGTGAACTGGGGTGCGCCGAACTCGAACGGCGATGCGATCGCCAGCTACACGCTCGAGGTCTACGAGGGGTCGTCGCTCGTGCGCACACTCACTCCGGGCGCCGGGGCCACCTCTCAGGCGGTGACCGTGCCGACGTCGGAGACGCCGTACACCTACCGCATCCGCGCGCAGAACAAGGCCGGCTGGGGCGAGTGGTCGGGCATGTCGGCTCCGCGTCGAGGAATCGTCGCGCCCGGCGCGCCGACGACCCTCGCGGCAATACCGCATGACCGGTACATCGATGTCAGTTACATCCCCGGATCCCGGAACGGGGCCAGGGAGAACGAGATCAGCTACCAGTACACACTCAACGGCGGGGGCAGCTGGCAGACGCTGCAGGGCAACCGCATCGGTGGTCTGACCAACGGCACGACGTATAACATCCTCGTTCGTGCTGTCGCGAGCGTCGACGGCGGTACATATGCCGGGGCCGCGTCGAAACAGGCGAGCGCGACGCCGTTCGGTCCTCCATCGACCCCGCAGGCCGGTGCCCAGAACCTCGGCACACAGGTCAAGCTGACCTGGAACTCGAATGGCACCGGCAACGGTCGCGCGATCAAGGTGACGCAGATCGACACCGGCAACGGCTGGGAGAATGGCGGGGCCCAAAGCGGCGAGCGCATCGTCGGCAACGGATACCAGCAGAACCACAGCATCAAGGTGCGGGCTCAGGACTCCGAGGGCCAGTGGACACCCGTCGCCTCTGCCTCCGCTCGCACGAGCGATCCGCCCAAGCCCACGGCCACCACGGTCAAGGGCACATCGGGACGCTGGCCCCGCGGATGGGGTGGCACGGGAGCGTGCACGCACTCGTCGTGCGCGTACATGGCAATCACCGTGACGGACTTCCCCGCGGGCAACTACACGCTCCGCTGCAACGACGACGGGGGGCAGTTCGGTGGACGCAGCTTCTCCGTCCCCGCGAACGGCAAGGTGGAGCTCGGCTGCTTCTACGGAGTCCCCGGCAATCGCGTCTGGGTCACCATCGAAGGCTGGGGCAACGCCGCACCGATGAACTGGTATTGACCTTCCTCCTCTTCCACCTCCTCCGAAACGGACGACTTCCATGAGCATGACCCCCGAACAGGCCGCCTGGTTCCACGGCACCTTCACCCGCCTCGTCGACAACATCGACAAGGCGGTGCAGGGCAAGCGCGAGATCGTCGGCCTCGTGCTGTCGGCGATGCTCGCCGAGGGGCACGTGCTGCTCGAGGACGCACCGGGCACCGGCAAGACCAGCCTCGCCAAGGCGCTGGCCTCGACGGTGCAGGGCACGAGCACCCGCATCCAGTTCACCCCTGACCTGCTGCCCTCCGACGTCACCGGCGTCACGATCTACGACCAGCAGTCACATCGTTTCGAGTTCCACAAGGGTCCGATCTTCGCGTCGATCGTGCTGGCCGACGAGATCAACCGCGCCTCACCCAAGACGCAGTCCGCTCTTCTCGAGGTCATGGAGGAGTCGCGGGTCACCGTCGACGGCGTGACCCATGAGACCGGCCGCCCGTTCCTCGTGATCGCGACCCAGAACCCGATCGAGCAGGCGGGAACGTACAAGCTCCCCGAGGCGCAGCTCGACCGCTTCCTCATCAAGACGTCGATCGGGTACCCCGATCTGGCGGTCACCGAGAGCATCCTCGCGGGGGCTTCCGACCGCAACCCCTCGGCCGGGCTGTCGGCGATCATCACCACCAGTGCTGTCGCCGACATGGCCGACCTCGGCGCCTCGGTGCATGTCGAGCCGGCCGTGCTCCGTTACGTCGCCGAGCTCGCAGAGGCGACGCGCGAGGACTCCGCCATCCGTCTGGGCGTCTCGGTGCGCGGTGCGATCGCGATGATCCGCATCGCCAAGGTGCGCGCGGCCTCGCAGGGACGCCACTTCGTGCTCCCCGACGACATCAAGGCTCTTGCGCGGCCCGTGTGGCAGCACCGTCTGCTGCTCGACGCCGAAGCCGAGTTCGCCGGCACCTCGAGCGACACCGTCATCGCGCGCGTCCTCGAGAACGTCGCCGCCCCGCAGGCCCGAGCAGCGGCCTGATGACGACGGAGGCTCTGCCGGCCGCGACCGCGCCGATCGATCGCGACGCCGGATGGCGCGACGTCGCGGCGGTCATCGGCGCGCGCGTGCTGGCGCGCCTCCGCCTGATCGCCTCCGCCATCCGGCCCCTCGCATGGGTGCTCATGGCCCTCGCCGTCGGATTCTGGATCCTCGGACAGGTCGCCGGATGGGCGGAGTTCACGATCGCCGCGGTCGTCATCGCGATCACCGTCGGCCTATGTGCGCTGTTCCTGATCGGTCGCACCGCCTATGACGTCTCGCTCGATCTGGCCCGCACCCGGGTCGTGGTGGGCGAGCGCGCGGTCGGCGCTCTGACGCTCGCGAACCGCGGCGCGCGAGCGATCCTGCCGTCGCGCGTCGTGCTGCCGGTCGGTTCGGGCCGTGGCGAGTTCGGCATCCAGCGGCTCGCGCCGGGGGAGGAGGCGGAGGAGCTCTTCGCGATCCCGACTCAGAAGCGCGGCGTCGTCAAGGTCGGCCCGGTCAGCGTGGTCCGAGGGGATCCGCTCGGCCTGTTCGAGCGCGCGCACCGTCGCGACGACCCCGTCGACCTGTACGTGCACCCGCGGACGGTGCTGTTCGACGGCCAGTCGCTCGGCTACCTGCGAGACCTCGAAGGGCTTCCCGCCTCTGACCTGTCGCGCGACGACGTCTCGTTCCACGCCCTGCTCGAATACCAGCCGGGTGACGACCTGCGTCATGTGCACTGGAAGTCGACCGCCCGCACCGGAACCATGATGGTGCGTCAGTATGAGGAGACCCGCCGCTCGCACTTCGTGATCGGCCTGTCGCGCTCGGCCGGCGACTACGCCACCGACGAGGATTTCGAGCTGGGAATCTCGGCCGCGGGATCCATCGGCCTGCGCGCGATCCGCGACTCGCAGCGCGTCGATGTGCGCGTGCAGGGTCGCGAGCTCGCGGCAGGAACGGGCAAGCAGCTGCTCGACTCCCTCGCAGCCGTCGAGAACTCCAAGCCGCGCGACGGGGGCATCGACCACCTCGCCGGCGTCCTCGCCCGCACCATGCCGCTCGCCAGCGTCGTCGTGCTCGTCTGCGGATCGAAGGTGAGCACCGACGACCTGCGACTCGCCTGCTCACGTCTGCCCTACGGCGCCAAGGTGCTCGCCGTGGTCGCCGATCGCTCGGTCACCGCACCCGCGCTGCGCCGCATCGGAGACGCCGACGTCGTCACGATCGGCGCCCTCGAACAGGTTCCCCTCGCTCTGCAGAAGGTGCTCGCATGACCGTCTTCACCGCCGAGAGAGGCGGGCTCCCGCTTCGCCGATGGATCCTCGATCTGAGCGCCACCGCGCTGCTGATCGGGGTCTCGGTCGTCGGCTTCTGGCCCACTTTCGCCGGGCCGTCCTATCTGCCCGCCGCGCTCGGGGCGATCGTCCTCGGGCTCGCGATCGCCGCCGTCGCCGCCTGGCGTCGCTGGGGCATCCTGATCGTCACCGGTCTGACGATCGCCGTCTACTTCGTCTTCGGCGGTGCTCTCGCTCTGCCCCACACGGCGATCCTGGGATTCATCCCCACGCTCGACACGCTGCAGCGCCTCGCGGTCGGCACGGTGACGTCGTGGAAGCAGCTCCTCACGACGGTCGCGCCGGTGGCCGCGGTCGACGGGCACCTGCTGGTGCCGTTCCTGCTCACCCTGGTGGTGACGGTGCTGACGGCATCCCTCGCGCTCCGCCTGCCGCAGGTCGCGTGGGCGCTGCTGCCCGCCGGTGTCATGCTCGTCATGGTGATCGCCCTCGGCACGCCCGAGCCGGCGTTCCCCGTCGCGCAGGGTCTCGTCTTCGCCGTGCTGGCGATCGCCTGGCTGGCCCTGCGTCAGCTCTGGGCCCCGCAGAACGCCGCCATCTCGGTGAGCGAGGTCGACCCGTCCCGCGCGTCGCACATGCGCATGCGCCGTCTGATCGCGGGCGCCGCGGTGCTGGCGATCGCCGGCGGCGCCGGCGTCGCGACCAGTGCGCTGGCCGCGCCCGTGCAGCCGCGACACGTGTTCCGCGACGTGGTCATCCCGCCGTTCAACATCCGCGACTACCCGAGCCCCCTGCAGGCGTTCCGCAAGAACGTGCGTGACGAGGCCAGCGACACTCTCTTCACCGTGAGCGGTCTGCCCAAGGGCGCCCGCATGCGCATCGCCGTCATGGACCAGTACGACGGCATGGTCTACAACGTCACCGACGGCGGCCCCGGATCGTCGAGCGCATTCGGTCCGGTGCGGTCGAACATGTCACCGGATGCCGAGGGACTCCCCGTGACCCTCAAGGTCGAGATCGACGAGTACCGCGGCGTCTGGCTGCCGGATGCCGGCGCCGTCTCGGAGATCGACTTCACGGGCGACCGCGCCGAAGAGCTGCGCCGTTCGGCCTACTACAACGTCGAGACCGGCACCGCTGTCGTCACCTCGAAGCTCGCCGAGGGCGACAGCTACACGGTCGACACGGTGATGCCGTCGGAGCTCGACGACACGCAGCTGGCGGATGTGAAGTTCGGCTCGGTGGCTTTGCCGACACAGAGCAACGTGCCCGAGGAGCTCACCTCACTCGCCTCCGAGACGGTGGCCGAAGCCGAGTCGCCCATCGAGCAGGTGCGGGCGCTGGAGACCTTCCTCGCAGACGGCGGGTTCTTCAGCCACGGTCTCGAGGGCGAGGTGCTGTCGCGTGCCGGCCACACCGCCGAGCGCATCTCGACGCTGATCGGCGGCGATCAGATGATCGGCGACGACGAGCAGTACGCCGTCGCGATGGCGTTGCTCGCCCGCGAGGTCGGCATCCCGGCGCGCGTCGTGATGGGCTTCTACCCCGACGAGGACAAGGCGGGCGAGGCGCGCTTCGACGCCACCGGTGACAACGTGCACGCGTGGGTCGAGGTGAACTTCGACGGAGTGGGCTGGCTGACCTTCAACCCGACCCCGCCCGAAGACAAGGTCCCCAACGACCAGAACACCAAGCCCAGGGTCGATCCCAAGCCGCAGGTGCTGCAGCCCCCGCCCCCGCCGCAGGAGCCCGTCGATCTGCCGCCGACACTGCCGGATGACCGCAAGGGCGATGACGAGACCCTCAACATCCTCGGAATCCTCGGAGCGATCCTCGCCATCGGCGGCATCACTCTCGCAGTGCTGGCGCTGCTCGCGTCGCCCTTCATCCTGATCGGTGCGTGGAAGGCCGCGAAGCGGCGCTCGCGTCGGCAGGCCGAACGTGCGGCCGACCGCATCAGCGGTGGCTGGGACGAACTCGCCGACCGGGCGGTCGACTACGGCGCGCGCATCGCCCCCGGGGGCACGCGCACCGAAGAGGCGGCCACGGTCGCCTCGACCCTCACGCTGCCGCAGGTTACGACCCTCGCGCAGCGAGCGGATGCCGAGGTGTTCGGCCCGAGCGAGCCGAGCGCCGAAGACGTCGACGCCTTCTGGACGGAGGTCGACACGATCGTCGGCGGCCTCGGGAAAGAGGCCGGGTTCTGGAAGCCCACACAGGCGCGAC
>NZ_JAGGPD010000013.1:0-470 GCF_018613995.1 Microbacterium sp. ISL-103
TGGAAGAAGTAGAGGCCGAAGTCGACGAGAGATCCGGATGCCGCGGTGCGCCGCCCTGCACGGTCGGTGAACTGCAGGGGCTTCTCGGGCAGGTGCCAGCCGCGGGGGCGCATCACGATCGTGGGCGTGCGCTCCGCGGTGACGCGGTACTCCTTGCCGGGGCCCGATCCGGTCGGGGGGCCTGTGAACGAGAGCTCGCCGCGGATGGCGTCGCGCAACGACAGCTGGCCCTCGATGACGTTCTTCCAGGTGGGGCTCGTGGCGTCCTCCTGATCGGCCAACCACACTCGAGCGCCCGAGTTCAGGGCATTGATGGTCATCTTCGGATCCGTCGGCCCGGTGATCTCGACGCGGCGGTCTTCCAGGCCCGGCCCTGGCCCTGCGACGCGCCACTCGGCGTCCGCTCGGATGTGGGCGGTGTCGTCACGGAACCGGGGGTCATGCCCGTTGCCGATCTCGAAGCGGCGGCG
>NZ_JAGGPD010000013.1:475-13391 GCF_018613995.1 Microbacterium sp. ISL-103
GTGCAGCTCGGTGAGGAACGCGGTCGCCTCGGGGGTGAGGATCTCGTCGTAGCGCTCGCGTCGGGGACCCGAGACGGTGATCGCCGGGCCCTGCTGCGTCGTCTGGATCGGTGCGGTGATCGGCGGTGCGGTGGGAGTGGTCATGATCGTGTGTCCTTCACAAGTGGCTTAGTGGAACTGCGAGGCTTCGGTGGAGCCTGCGAGGGCGAGGGTCGCGCTGTCGGGGTTGAGCGCGGTCGAGATGACGTCGAAGTAGCCGGTGCCCGCCTCGCGCTGGTGCTTGGTGGCGGTGTAGCCGTTCGCCTCGGCGGCGAACTCGGCCTCCTGCAGCTCGACGTACGCGCTCATGGCGCGCTCGGCGTATCCGCGGGCGAGGTCGAACATCGAGTGGTTCAGAGCGTGGAAGCCGGCGAGCGTGATGAACTGGAACTTGTAGCCCAGGTCAGCAAGCTCCTGCTGGAACGTCGCGATCTCGGCGTCCGTCAGGTGGCGCTTCCAGTTGAAGCTCGGCGAGCAGTTGTAGGCGAGGAGCTTGCCGGGGAACTGCGCATGGATCGCCGCGGCGAAGTCACGGGCCAGCTCGATGTCGGGCTCACCCGTCTCGACCCAGAGCAGATCCGCGTACGGGGCGAACGCGAGTCCACGGCTGATCACCGATTCGATGCCGGGGCGGATGCGATAGAACCCCTCTGTCGTGCGCTCGCCGGTGGTGAACTGCTGATCGCGTTCGTCGACGTCGCTGGTGAGCAGGTCGGCGGCGAGAGCATCCGTCCGGGCGATGATGACGGTCGGCACACCGGACACGTCGGCCGCGAGGCGCGCGGCGTTGAGAGTGCGGATGTGCTGCTGCGTCGGCACGAGCACCTTGCCGCCGAGGTGGCCGCACTTCTTCTCGCTCGCCAGCTGGTCTTCCCAGTGGATGGCGGCGGCGCCCGCCTGGATCAGCGACTGCGCGAGCTCGTAGGCGTTGAGCGGTCCGCCGAAGCCGGCCTCGGCATCGGCGACGATCGGTGCGATCCAGTCCTGCGTGACCTCGCCCTCGGCGTGCTCGAGCTGGTCCTGGCGGATCAGCGCGTTGTTGATGCGGCGCACGACCGCCGGCACCGAGTTGGCGGGGTAGAGCGACTGGTCGGGGTAGGTCTGGCCGGCGAGATTGCCGTCGGCCGCGACCTGCCAGCCCGAGAGGTAGATGGCCTTGAGGCCCGCACGCACCTGCTGCACGGCCTGGCCGCCGGTGTAGGCGCCGAGCGCCCGCACGTAGTCCTCGGTGTGCAGCAGGTTCCAGAGGTTCTCCGCTCCGCGGTGGGCGAGGGTCGCATCCTCGCGAACCGAGCCGCGGATGCGGATGACGTCGTCTGCGGTGAAGGTGCGCTCGACGCCGTCCCATCGAGGATCCGTGTCCCAGATCTCCTGGAGCTCGGCGGCCGTCTGAACCTGGTCGCCGGCGCGCAGACCGGCGGGGCGAGGGGTGTGGTTCTGAGCGGTGTTCGTCATGGTGTCTCCTCCGTGGGATGCCCGGCCGTGAAGCCGGGGTGGCGTGGTTCCACTGTGGGTGAAGAACCGGGGTACTCCCGGCCGATCCAGCAGTGAAGATCACAAGAAATTCTGTTTCTGTGACAGAATCGGCCGCATGAGCACCTCAGCCGTCGAAGAAGACGCCGATGCCCTCACGATCGGCCGCCGCATCCGGCAGCTGCGCACGGCGCGAGGGATGACCCTCGACGATCTCGCCGCAGCCGTCGACCGGGCCCCGAGTCAGATGTCGATGATCGAGACCGGCAAGCGCGAGCCGAAACTCACCCAGCTGCAGGCGATCGCGCGTGCACTCGGTGTCACGATCGATGCGCTTCTCGAAGGCGAGCCGCTCGACGAGCGCAGCGCGATCGAGATCGCCCTCGAGCGAGCGATGAAGGGGCAGACCTTCCAGGCGCTCGGGATCGAGCCGTTCCGGATCGCCAAGAGCATGCCGACGGATGCCCTGAAGGCGCTGCTCGCCCTGCACGGCGAGATCGATCGGCTCCGGGACGAGCGAGCGGCCACCCCGGAGGAGGCGCGGCGCGCGAACGTCGAGCTGCGTCACCTCATGCGTCGGCAGGACAACCACTTCGCCGACCTCGAGGCGAAGGCGGCAGAGATCCTCGCGGCCGTCCGGCATCCCGGAGGGCCCCTGACCCAGCGCACGGCCTCGGAGATCGCCGCCCACCTGGGCTTCACGCTGCACTACGCCCCCGATCTGCCGCAGACCACGCGCAGCGTCGCCGACCTCGCCCACGGGCGCCTGTACCTGTCGAGCAGCGTGCCGGCGAAGGGCGATGCGCGCACCGCCGTGCTGCAGGCGCTCTCGAGCCGGATCCTCGGGCACGCGGAGCCGCGCAGCTATGCGGAGTTCCTGCGCCAGCGCGTCGAGACCAACTACCTCACCGGCGCTCTGCTGATCCCCGAAGCGCACGTCGTGCCCGCGCTCACAGAGGCGAAGGCGCGCCGGGCGATATCGATCGAGGACCTGCGCGACGCCTACTCCGTCTCGTACGAGACCGCGGCACACCGCTTCACGAACCTCGCGACCCGGCATCTCGGCATCCCCGTGCACTTCCTCAAGGTGCACGAGTCGGGGACGATCACGAAGGCGTACGAGAACGACGACGTGAACTTCCCGACCGACCGCCTCGGCGCCATCGAGGGCCAGATGTGCTGCCGCCGGTGGACGAGCCGGGTGGTCTTCGACGAGGATGACCGCTTCAACCCGTATTACCAGTACACCGACACGGGCAACGGCACCTACTGGTGCACGGCGCGCGTGGAAGCGTCGAGCGAGGGGCTGCACTCGGTCAGCGTCGGCGTGCGATTCGACGACACGAAGTGGTTCGTGGGTCGGGACACTCCGCACCGAGGGGTCTCGAAGCACTCGGTCGAGGTGTGCTGTCGTCGGGCTCCCGCGGACCTCGAGGGACGCTGGCGTGAGAACTCCTGGCCGAATGTGAAGACGCCCCGCACCCTGCTCGCGACCCTGCCGACCGGAGCCTTCCCCGGGGTCGACACCACCGATGTGTACGAGTTCCTCGAGGCGCACGCGCCCCGCTGAACGGGGGAGCCACGGCATCCGAGGCGCTTTCTCCCTCGCCGAGAGGGGGTTGAGCGAACACCGAACACATGTTAGGTTTTCGCGTGTTGCAGCGTCGCGCTCGGCGGCGCCGTTCTCGATGAGGAGACACGATGAAGCGATGGATGAGCGCGGTGGCGACGGTCGGACTGGTGGCCGGAGGGCTGACTCTGAGCGGCCCTGCGATGGCCGGCGGCGGACGCCCGGGCACCGAGGAGCTGAACCGCTGGGCTGCGGACACCTGGCGATCCCTGGACGCGATGACCGATGAGCAGACGGGCCTGCCGGCCGACAACGTCACCGGCGACCTCGAGACGCCCGGCGACTACACCTCGCCGACGAACATCGGCGGATACCTGTGGTCGACCGTCACGGCTCGCGACCTCGGCATCATCAGCGACGACGACGCGCGTGACCGCCTGTCGACCACGCTCGACACCCTGGCAGGCCTCGAGCGCAACGACGCGAGCGGCATGTTCTACAACTGGTACTCGCCGACGACGGGCGAGAAGCTGACGACCTGGCCGGACTCCGGCGACGCGGTGCACCCCTTCCTCAGCACGGTCGACAACGGGTGGCTCGCCGCTGCGCTGCGCGTCGTGCGCGAGGCCGAGCCCGACCTCGCACACGAGGCCGACGCCCTGTACGACTCGATGGACTTCGGCTCGTTCTTCGACCCCGAAGGCGCGGCCGGACTCCCGGCGGGCACGAACCGCGGAGGCTTCTGGGATGCGGCACCGCCGGACTGCAGCGTCGAAGCGCCCATGTACAACGGCTCGGGCGAGACCGCGTTCTACACCTGCCACCACTACGACACGACGGTGAGCGAGAGCCGCATCGCGACCTACCTCGGCATCGCCAACGGACAGATCCCCGCGACGGCCCTCTACGGCACGCATCGCACGATGCCTCCGGGCTGCGACTGGGCATGGCAGGAGCAGCTCCCGCAGGGCGAGTACCGCACCTATGACGGCGTCGAGGTCTGGGAGGGCTCCTACCAGTACGACGGGATGTCGTTCGTCCCGAGCTGGGGCGGCAGCATGTTCGAGTCGCTGATGCCCGACCTCCTGGTGCCCGAGACCAGATGGGGACCGAAGTCGTGGAAGCTCAACCACCCGATCACGGTCGCCGTGCAGAAGCAGCACGGACTCGACGAGGCCGGCTACGGCTACTGGGGCTTCTCGCCCGCGAGCGACCCCTTCGGCGGATACGCCGAGTACGGCGTCGACGTCGCCGGCATGCGCTCGGACGGCTACACCTCGGATGCGGAGAAGACCGACGTCGACATCGACCGGCCGGGATGCGCGACCGGCACGAACCCCGCCCCCGAGTTCGGCGACGGCGTGGTGACTCCTCACGCGGCGTTCCTGGCGCTGCCCTACGACCGCAAGGGCGCTCTGCGCAACCACGAAGGCATCGAGACGGAGCTCGGAGCCTACGGTCCCGGTGGGGTCTACGACGCCGTCGCGGTGAAGAGCGGCACGATCGCCGAACGCTACCTGTCGCTGGATCAGTCGATGATCATGGCGGCGATCGGCAACGAGCTCACGAAAGATACACTCAAGGACTACTTCGTGGACCGCGAGATGGAGCACCGTCTGCGGCCAGCGATGAAGCAGCAGGTATTCGGCTCGTCATGGGGAGCAGGGAACGGCCACCACGGCTGAGCCTTCGCCTCGCCCGTGTCGGAGGACGCGGAGTGGGCAATGAGCACGGATGAGCAGTCGGCAGCAGCACGCAGGCCCCGTGGCCCCTACGCCACGGGGCAGGCTCGCAGGCAGGCCATCGTCGACGAAGCGCTCGCGGTGTTCTCCCGCACGGGATTCCACGGCGGATCCCTGCGGGAGATCGCGAAGCGGGTCGGTGTGACGCCGGCCGGCCTCCTGCATCATTTCTCCGACAAGGAGGAGCTCTTCGCCGAGGTGCTCCGTCAGCGTGATGAGAAGGTGCGCCAGGCTGCCGGCGACCCGGCGGAGCACACGCTGATCGAGCAGGCCACGCGGGTCGTCGCGCACAATCAGACCTCGAGAGGGCTCACGTCGCTCTACGCGATCGTCTCGGCGGAGGCGACCGACCCCGACCACCCGTCGCACGCCGACTTCGCCGCGCGCTATCGGGATCGGGCCGCCGAGGCCGAGCAGATCCTCCGTCGCGGACAGGCAGACGGCGAGGTGCGCGCGGACGTCGATCCCGCCCGCGCGGCGCGACTGATCAGCGCGGTCATGGACGGCATCCAGCTGCAGTGGCTGCTCGACGACTCGGTCGACATGGTGCCCCTGTTCGAGGAGTTCGTCGGACGCTACCTGCATCCCGAGCGGTGACGGGTTCAGTCCCGCGCGGTCTGCAGCAGTGCCCACAACTCGGCGCGGGCGGGGAACGACGACAGGTCGAACCCCAGCAGCGCGCCGGCCTGCGCGATCCGTGATCGCAGCGTGTGGCGATGCACCCCCAGCGTCGCCGCTGCCGGATCGACCCTCGCGTCGTGCTCGAGCCAGGTGCGCAGCGCACCCTCGAGGTCTGCGCCGGATCGCGCGTCGTGATCGCGCAGAGGAGCGAGGCGCGACTCGGCCACCAGGCGCGCCTCGTCGGTCGCCAGGGCGCTGAGGATGCTCGTGCCCACCGTGTCGGCATAACGGAACACTCCGGCATCCGACTGCTGCCGCAGCGCCGCGACCGCCTGCGCATGTGCTCGCGCGAAGGCATCGTACGACTCCGAGCCCGACGCCCCGATGCGCACGCCGAAGCGGGTCGCCACGTCGTCGAGCAGGCCCTCGTCCGAGGCGGAGACGCACATCACGACGCCGTCGGCCGACTCCGCGAGGAAGCTGGCGGTGCCGTGCTCCGACCGTCGTCTGTCCCACCAGTCCATCAGCGGACCGGCCGGGGCGTCGGCGGCCACGGCGACCGTGACCGGTGACTGCGGGAGGCCGCCGAGCACCCGGCGTGCGAGGCCGGGGTCATTCTCGAGCATCGACCCCAGCAGCTGCGAATGCAGTCTCCGACGGCTGCGGGCGAGCTGTTCGCTCTGCTCGAGCGCGAGCCCCGCCATGGCTATCACCGATGTGACCACCGTGCGCGCCTCGGAATCGAGGGTGTCGAGCGCGAGCGCGATCACCCCGCGCAGCTGTCCGCCTCGCCCGACCGTGAACAGCATGAAGGTCTGCTCGTCGATCGTGAGCGACTGGCCGGCCTCGAGTCCGCGGGTCAGGATCTCGGTGGCGCGTCCTGCGAGCCCGGCCAGCCTGCTCGCCGACACCTCGGCGCGAGGGTGCGAGGACTGCAGCGCCCCCGACGCGTCGTACATCCCGACCCAGACTCCCAGGCGGCGGCCGAGCTCGGCGAGAGTCGCGTCGAGGCCGTGCGGCCGCAGGGCTGCGAGGGCGAGAGCGCGCTGCGTGTCGAGCGCCCACGATCTGCGGGCATAGGCCTGAGCGGCGATCGCCTCGGAGTGCGCTCTCGCCACCGCGATGAACGGGGTGCGATAGGGCACCTCGAACAGGGGGATGCCTCGGCGACCGCATTCGGCGATCAGCTCATCGGGGATGCCGGCCCGGTGCACGTCCGTGCCGAAGCCGAGGCCGAGCACGCCGCGATCGGAGAGGCGCCCGACGTACACGTCGAAATCGGTGCCCGCGTCGAACTGGGTGCCGGTGGTCAGCAGCGCGAGGTCTTCGGCGAGGAAGGGCGTGGGGTCGGCGAGGTCCGAGCTGTGCACCCAGCGCAGCGGAGTGTCGAGGGCGTCGGGAGCAAGGGCGTCTTCGGGCGACACGAGGCGCAGGCCGAGATCGCGGCGGCTCAGAAGAGCTCGCATGGTCGGCTGCTCGGTGGCATCCATGCCGGGGCTCCGTCCTCGTCTCGCAGCACGGCTTAGACAGTTCGGCGGTGCTCTCGCTCAGATTGTACAGTTCGGCGAATGCACGAGTCGCCGCTGCGGTCGTACGCTCGCCCACATGGCACTCCTCGACACCGCAGCTGTTGCAGTCCCCCTCGGCGGACCCGACCTCCCCCAGGAGCGTCGCCTCGTGACCGATCTTCCCGGCCCTCGGTCGGCCGAGATCCTGGCACGCAAGGCAGACGCCGTGGCGGCCGGAGTCGGACACACGGTGCCCGTGGCCGCCGTCGCCGCAGGCGGAGGAGTCGTCGTCGACGCCGACGGCAACTCGCTCATCGACCTCGGCTCCGGCATCGCCGTGACCACGGTCGGCAACGCCCACCCCAAGGTCGCCGCAGCGGTCGCAGCCCAGGCCGCGCAGTTCACGCACACCTGCTTCATGATCTCGCCCTACGAGTCGTACATCGAGGTGGCCGAGGCCCTCAACCGACTGACCCCCGGTGCCTTCGCCAAGAAGAGCGCGCTGTTCAACTCGGGTGCCGAGGCCGTCGAGAACGCGATCAAGATCGCCCGCAAGCACACGGGTCGTCAGGCGGTCGTCGCCTTCGACCACGGCTACCACGGACGCACCAACCTCACCATGGCACTGACCGCCAAGTCGATGCCGTACAAGAGCGGTTTCGGCCCGTTCGCCCCCGAGGTCTACCGCGCGCCGATGTCGTACCCGTTCCGCGACGGACTCGAGGGCGCAGAGGCCGCGGCCCGCGTCATCCTGCAGCTCGAGAAGCAGATCGGCGCCGACAACCTCGCAGCCGTCATCATCGAGCCCATCCAGGGCGAGGGCGGCTTCATCGTTCCCGCCGAGGGCTTCCTGCCGGCGATCGCCTCGTGGTGCCGCGCGAACGGCGTCGTCTTCATCGCCGACGAGGTGCAGACCGGCTTCGCCCGCACCGGCCACATGTTCGCGAGCGAGATCTTCGGCATCGAGCCCGACCTGATCACCACGGCCAAGGGCATCGCCGGCGGTCTTCCGCTCGCCGCCGTCACCGGTCGCGCCGAGATCATGGACGCCTCGCACTCGGGCGGCCTCGGCGGCACCTACGGCGGCAACCCGATCGCGTGCGCGGCAGCGCTCGCCGCGATCGACGTCTTCGAGAACGACGGAGTGATCGAGCGGGCGCGTGAGATCGGCGAGATCCTCACGCAGCGTCTCGGCGCGATCCAGCAGAACGATGCCCGCATCGGCGACATCCGCGGCCACGGCGCGATGATCGCCGCCGAGTTCGTCGACCCCGAGACCAACGCGCCCGACGCGGCCCTCACGGCGGCCGTCGCCAAGGCCTGTGTCGCGCAGGGCGTCATCGTCCTCACCTGCGGCACCTACGGCAACGTCATCCGGTTCCTGCCTCCGCTCTCGATCGGCGACGATCTGCTCAACGAAGGCCTCGACGTCGTCGCTGCGGCGCTCGCCGCGGCCTGACCGACCAGCGGTCACACGCCCTGCGACCGCCATCACACGTCCGGCCGCGACGAGGATCGGGGGATTTCGAGTCGCGGCCGGC
Source organism: Microbacterium sp. ISL-103 (assembly GCF_018613995.1). Taxonomy (GTDB): domain Bacteria; phylum Actinomycetota; class Actinomycetes; order Actinomycetales; family Microbacteriaceae; genus Microbacterium. The sequence continues at coordinate 8,970 of NZ_JAGGPD010000013.1, forward strand.
ACAACACTTTCTAAAGAAGGAGAAGCAGATGGCTGAGATCACTCGCGACGTCCTGATCGTCGGAGCCGGAGCCGCAGGGCTCACGGCCGCGAACGACCTGCGCAAGGCCGGCCTGTCGGTCGCCGTCCTCGAAGCACGCGACCGCGTCGGCGGCCGTCTGTGGACCGACGTCATCGACGGCGCCATGCTCGAACTCGGCGGCCAGTGGGTCTCGCCGGATCAGGATGCGCTGAAGGACACCATCGAGGAGCTGGGTCTCGAGACCTACAGCCGCTACCGCGAGGGCGACAGCGTGTACGTCGGCCCCGACGGCCAGGTGCACCGCTTCACCGGCGAGATGTTCCCGGTGTCGGCTGCGACCGAGGCGATCATCGACGAGATCACCGGGCGCCTCGACGCGATGGTCGCCGAGATCGATCCGGATCGTCCGTGGGAGCACGAAAAGGCCGAAGAGTGGGACTCGGTCACCTGGGATGCCTGGCTGCGTGCGCAGACCGACGACGACGAGGCCGTGCGCAACCTGGCCTTCGCCACGGGATCTGCCATGCTCACCAAGCCCACGCACTCCTTCTCGCTTCTGCAGTCGCTGCTGATGGCCGCCTCCGCAGGCTCATACTCGAACCTCGTCGATGCCGACTTCATCCTCGACAAGCGCGTCGTCGGCGGCCTCCAGAAGGTGCCGCTGCTGCTCGCCGAGCGTCTCGGCGACGACGTCATCCTGAACCAGCCGGTGCGCTCTCTCGAGTGGGGTGCCGACGGCGTGACCGCCACCACCGACGACACCACCGTGCGCGCCCGCTTCGCGATCCTCGCGCACGCGCCGGTGCTCTACAGCCGCATCGCCTTCGTGCCGCCGCTGCCGCGTCGTCAGCACCAGATGCACCAGCACATCTCGATGGGCTTCGTGATCAAGGTGCACGCCGTGTACGACCGTCCGTTCTGGCGCGAGCAGGGTCTAAACGGCACCGCGTTCAGCCCCTACGAGCTGTCGCACGAGGCCTACGACAACACCAACCACGGCGATGAGCGGGGCACGCTGGTCGGCTTCGTCAGCGACCAGAACGCCGACGACCTGTTCGCGCTGCCGGCCGAGGAGCGCAAGGAGCGGATCCTCGAGTCTCTGTCGCACTACTACGGCCCCGAGGCGAAGAACCCGGTCGTCTACTACGAGAGCGACTGGGGCACCGAGGAGTGGACCCGTGGGGCGTATGCGGCGAGCTTCGACATGGGCGGCCTGCACCGCTACGGCGCTGACCTTCGCTCGGCTGTCGGCCCGATCCACTTCGCCTGCAGCGACATGGCGGGTGCCGGGTACCAGCACGTCGACGGCGCCATCCGCATGGGCCACCTCGTCGCCTCGAACATCGTCGAGTCGATCCGCACCGCAGGCGACACCGCAGAGGTCGGAGGATGACCGGCGCGGTCGTCGTCGGCTACACGGCGACGGATGCCGGAGCCGACGCCGCAGCCCTCGGGGCGCGGCTCGCCCGGAGCCTCGGCGCGGTGCTGCACCTCGTGATCGTGCTGCCCGCCGAGGGCACCCGCAGTGCGGCCGTCCCTCCGGAGCGCGCGTACGAAGACCACATCCGCCGCCAGGCGAAGGAGTGGCTCGAGGATGCGGTGGTCCGCCTGCCGCAGGCGCTGACGCGCACCGGTCACGTCCGGTTCGGCGAATCCTTCGCCGAAGGCCTGATCGCCGCCGGCGAGGAGTTCGGGGCGCGGGTGATCGTGGTCGGAACCGCCAACGGCAGCATCTTCGGTCGACACCGCCTGGGCAGCGTCGCCTCCGAGCTGCTGCACTCGTCGACCATCCCGGTGGCGCTCGCGCCGGCCGGCACCGCCGATGAGGACGACCACGTCCTGCCCCGGGTGACGGCGGCCGTCGGCACCCGCGCCGGCGCGGACAACCTGCTCGACGAGGCGGCCGCGATCGCGACCGAATCCCGAGTCGGCCTGCGTCTGGTGTCGCTCGTGCCGTTCGATGTGCCGCCCGGCCTCGACACCGGTGCGATCCGCGTGGTCGGAGAAGCGCACGCGCACGACGTTCTCGCCCTCGCGAAGGGGCTTCTTCCCGAAGAGCTGAAGGCCGAGGTCGAAGAGGCACCGGGTGACAGCGTCGAGGATGCCGTCGCGAACCTCTCGTGGCTCCCCGGCGAGGTCGTCCTCGTGGGCTCCAGCCGTCTGGCGCAGCCGCGCCGCCTGTTCCTGGGCTCGACCGCAGCGAAGATGCTGCACGAACTGCCCGTACCGATGATCGTCGTCCCGCGCACCCGCGCCGAAGCAGGAGACCGCTGATGAGCAGCACGAACCGGGCGACGGAGCCCGAATCCGGTGTGACGACCGGCATCTCCCAGAAGGGGCTCAGCGCAGGTGCCGTCGGCGTCCTCGGAGCCGTCGTCATCGGCGTCTCGACCATCGCCCCGGCCTACACCCTCACCGCCTCTCTCGGCCCGACGGTGGCCGTGGTCGGCACGCAGGTGCCCGCGATCATGCTCGTCGGGTTCATCCCGATGCTCCTGACCGCCTTCGGCTATCGCGAGCTCAACAGGATGATGCCCGACTCCGGCACCTCCTTCACCTGGGGCGTGCGGGCCTTCGGCCCCTGGATCGGCTGGATGACCGGATGGGGCCTGATCGCCGCGACCGTCATCGTGCTGTCGAACCTCGCCGGCATCGCCGTCGAGTTCCTCTTCCTGTTGATCGCGCAGCTCAGCGGCAACCCCGAGATCGCGGATCTGGCGTTCAACCCCTTCATCAACGTGGTCGTCTGCCTGCTCTTCATGCTCGGTGCGACCCTCGTGTCGTATCGCGACATGCAGACCACCCAGAAGTTCCAGTACATCCTGGTGGGCTTCCAGGTGCTCGTGCTCGTCGTCTTCGCGACCGTCGCGATCGTCAAGGCGGTCAACGGAGACGCCCCCGAGCCGACCGCGTTCTCGTGGTCGTGGTTCAACCCGTTCGAGGTGCCGTCGTTCAGCGCCTTCGCCGCCGGCCTCTCGCTGTCGATCTTCATCTTCTGGGGCTGGGACGTCGTCCTGACCATGAACGAAGAGACGAAGGACCCGGCCAAGACCCCGGGTCGCGCAGCGATGGTCACCGTCGTGGTCGTCGTCGCCCTCTACCTGCTGCTCGCGATCGGCCTGATCATGTTCGCCGGTGTCGGCACGGGCGAATACGGTCTCGCCAACGAGGACATCTCGGCGAACGTCTTCTTCGCGCTGTCCGACCCGATCCTCGGACCGCTGGCGTTCCTCGTGTCGCTCGCGGTGCTCTCGAGCTCGGCGGCGTCTCTGCAGTCGACCGCCGTCGGTCCCGCCCGCACGCTGCTGGCGATGGGGCACTACGGCGCCCTGCCGAAGAAGTTCGCCCGGGTGAGCCCGCGGTTCTTCACTCCCGGCTACTCGACGATCGTGTCGGCCGTGGTCGCATCCGTCTTCTACGCCGTGATGCGTCTGGTGAGCGAGAACGTCCTCACCGACACGATCCTGTCGCTCGGCATGATGATCTGCTTCTATTACGGCCTCACCGCGTTCGCGTGCGTCTGGTACTTCCGCAAGCAGTGGTTCGACTCGGCCAGGAGCTTCTTCTTCACGTTCCTGTTCCCGCTCGTCGGAGGCGCGATCCTCGCCGTGCTGTTCGTGACGACGCTCATCGACTCGATGGATCCCGCGTACGGCAGCGGATCGAGCATCGGCGGTCTCGGCCTCGTGTTCGTCCTCGGCGTGGGCATCATCGTGATCGGCATCGTGATCATGATCTGGCAGTCGATCAAACGCCCGGCCTTCTTCCGCGGTGAGACCCTCGGCGTCGACGCGCCCCCGAGCGCCCGCCGCCGCTGACCCGACCTTCGTCCCCACAGAGAGAGATTCCATGAGCACTCAGACAGAGCAGGCGCTGCTCGACAGCATCCCCACCGGCCTCTTCATCGGGGGAGAGTGGATCGACGGCGAGACCGGCGGCACGTTCGATGTGCAGGACCCCGCGACCGGTGCCGTGATCCGCACGATCGCCGACGCGACGCCGGGCGACGGCATCCGCGCCCTGGATGCGGCCGTGGCCGCGCAGGACTCGTGGGCCGCCACAGCTCCCCGCACCCGCAGCGAGATCCTGCGCCGTGCGTTCGATCTCGTGCAGGAGCACAAGGAGGACCTCGCCCTGCTGATGACGCTCGAGATGGGCAAGCCCCTCGCCGAGGCGCGCGGAGAGGTCGCCTACGGCGGCGAGTTCCTGCGATGGTTCAGCGAAGAGGCCGTGCGCATCAGCGGTCGCTACGGCATCAACCCCGAGGGCACCGGCCACATGGTCGTCTCGCAGCGGCCCGTCGGTCCCTCGTTCTTCGTGACGCCGTGGAACTTCCCGTTCGCGATGGCGACGCGCAAGATCGCTCCCGCCCTCGCGGCCGGCTGCACCGTGGTCATCAAG
>NZ_JAGGPD010000013.1:13530-17235 GCF_018613995.1 Microbacterium sp. ISL-103
CACCGGCTCGACCGAGGTCGGTCGCAAGCTCATCGCCCAGGCGGCCGAGGGTGTGCTGCGCGTGTCGATGGAGCTCGGCGGCAACGCCCCCTTCGTCGTGTTCGACGACGCCGACCTCGACAAGGCGGTCGACGGCGCGCTGGCGGCGAAGTTCCGCAACATCGGCCAGGCCTGCACCGCGGCCAATCGCTTCATCGTCCACAAGGACGTGGCCGAGGAGTTCGCCCGCAAGGTCACCGAGCGTGTCAACGGCATGAAGATCGGCCGCGGCACCGAAGAGGGCGTCTCGATCGGACCGCTCATCGACGAGGGGGCTGTGGCCAAGGCCGGCGAGCTCGTCGACGACGCCGTCGAGCGCGGTGCGACGCTGCTGGCCGGCGGCAAGGCTCTCGAAGGCACCGGCACGTTCTACGAGCCGACCGTGCTCACCGACGTCGTCGCCGGGTCCGCGATCCTCCGCGAGGAGATCTTCGGACCGGTGCTCGCGATCGCGACGTTCGACACCGAAGACGACGCCGTGCGTCTCGCGAACGACACCGAGTACGGACTCGTCTCGTACGTGTTCACCGAGAACCTGCAGCGCGGGCAGCGCATGATCGACAGGCTCGAGACCGGCATGATGGGTCTCAACGTGGGCGTGGTGTCCAACGCCGCGGCTCCCTTCGGCGGCGTCAAGCAGTCCGGCGTCGGCCGCGAGGGCGGGCTCGAGGGCATCCACGAGTACCTGTCCACCAAGTACACGCTGATCCCGGTCTCCTGACCGGTCGGCCCAGAGGAGGAGAGAACATGACCGATTACGCCGTCATCAACCCCGCCACCGGAGAGACGCTGGCGTCCTTCGACACGTTCACGGATGCGCAGATCGAGCAGGCGGTCGCCGCCGCCGACGAAGCGCATCGCGAATGGTCGCGTTCTTCGACCGTCGCAGAGCGCGCGGCGCTGCTGCGCCGGGCGGCCGAACTGCACCGCGAGCGCCGCGAGGAACTCGCCGACGTGTTCGTCCGCGAGATGGGCAAGCCCCGCGAGGCGGCACTCGGAGAGGTCGACTTCGCCGCCGACATCGCCGAGTACTACGCCGACCAGGCCGAGGCGATCATGGCCGACCAGCCGATCGCGATCCTCGGAGACGGCTCGGCGATCGTCCGCCGCTCGTCGCTCGGACCGCTCGTGGGCATCATGCCGTGGAACTTCCCGGCGTATCAGATCGTGCGCTTCGCGGCGCCGAACCTGATCGTGGGCAACACGATCCTGCTCAAGCCCGCGCCGCAGTGCCCCGAGTCGTCGACCGCGATCGAGGCGATCTACCACGACGCCGGGTTCCCGAAGGGCGCCTACCAGAACGTCCTCGCGACGAACGACCAGATCGCCGACATGATCGCCGACCCCCGTGTGCAGGGCGTCTCTCTCACCGGTTCCGAGCGTGCCGGTGCCGCCGTCGCCGAGATCGCCGGGCGCAACCTCAAGAAGGTCGCGCTCGAGCTCGGCGGGTCCGACCCGTTCATCGTGCTGTCGACCGACGACCTCGACGCCACCGTGCAGGCCGGCGTCGACGCACGTCTCGACAACAACGGCCAGGCGTGCAACGGCGCGAAGCGCTTCATCATCGTCGACGGCCTGTATGACTCGTTCGTCGAGAAGTTCACCGCGGCGATGGCTGCGGTGAAGGCGACCGACCCGACGCTCGACGACACCGTGCTCGGCCCTGTCTCGTCCGAGACGGCGGCGGAGAACCTGCAGAAGCAGATCGATCAGGCCGTCGAGCAGGGCGCGACGCTGCTGACCGGCGGCACCCGCGACGGGGCGTTCTTCGCACCGACCGTGCTCGCCGACGTGACGCCCGAGATGAACGTCTACCGCGAGGAGCTCTTCGGCCCCGCGGCCGTCGTCTACAAGGTCGCCGACGAGGACGCTGCTGTCGCTCTCGCGAACGACACCACGTTCGGCCTCGGCTCGTACGTCTTCACGACGGATGCCGAGCAGGCCGAGCGGGTCGCCGACAACATCGAGGCGGGCATGGTCTACGTCAACCTCGTGCTCGCCGACAGCCCGGAGCTGCCGTTCGGCGGCATCAAGCGCAGCGGCACCTCCCGGGAGCTCGGCCACCTCGCAGCCGACGAGTTCGTCAACAAGAAGCTCATCCGCATCGGCTGAGCTACTCGCAGGGCAGGAGGGGCGGATGCGTCGGCATCCGCCCCTCCTGTCGTCTCCGGGTCGAGGCTCGACGGATGCCGGAGCCGCCCCAGCCACCCGGGCGTAGGTTGGAAGCATGGCAACCGTCGCAGCGAACATCGTCAAGACCCTCCGCGCCAACGGGATCGACCGTGTCTACGGTCTTCCGGGTGACTCGCTCAACGGGTTCACCGACGCCCTCCGAAAGGACGGCAGCATCCGATGGGTGCACGTGCGGCACGAGGAATCCGCGGCCTTCGCGGCGGCGGCCGATGCCGCCCTCACCGGTGACCTGGCCGTGGTCGCCGGGTCGTGCGGACCGGGCAACCTGCACCTGATCAACGGCCTCTACGACGCCAACCGCTCGCGGGTGCCGGTGCTGGCGATCGCGGCGCACATCCCGACGACCGAGATCGGCACCGGGTACTTCCAGGAGACCCACCCGCAGGAGCTCTTCCGCGAGTGCAGCGTGTACGTCGAGTACGTCGCCGACGCCCAGCAGATGCCGCGTCTGCTCGAGATCGCGATGCGCGCCGCGATCGAGCAGCGAGGAGTCGCGGTGCTCGTGATCCCCGGCGACGTCGCGCTCTCCGAGATCGCCGACGATCGCGCCGTGGTGATCGAGCGCGCGCATCCCGTGGTGGTGCCCAGCGGCGACGAGCTCGACCGTGCAGCCACCCTGCTGAACGCCTCGAAGAAGACGACGATCCTCGCCGGTGCCGGCGTCGAGGGCTCGCACGACGAGGTCATCGCGCTGGCCGACCGACTCGGCGCACCGATCGTGCACGCGCTGCGCGGCAAGGAGTTCATCGAGTACGACAACCCGTTCGACGTCGGCATGACGGGGCTTCTCGGCTTCGCCTCGGGCTATCGCGCCATGGAGTCGGCCGACACTCTTCTCGTGCTCGGCAGCGACTTCCCCTACGAGCAGTTCTATCCCGAGCACGCCACCACGATCCAGGTCGACATCCGTGGCTCGCAGCTGGGCAAGCGGCATCCGCTCGACCTCGGTCTCGTCGGTGATGTCGGAGCGACCGCCGCCGCGCTGCTGCCGCGTCTGGCCGAGAAGAGCGATCGCGATCACCTCGACGACTCGATCGCCCACTATCGCAAGACCAGGGCCAAGCTCGACGACCTCGCGACACCGACGAAGGCGGGGCGTCCGATCCACCCGCAGTACCTGGCTCGGCTGCTGAACGAGCAGGCGGCGGATGACGCGGTGTTCACCGCCGACGTCGGGTCGCCCACCGTGTGGGCTGCCCGCTACCTCACGATGACCGAGAACCGGCGGTTGATCGGCTCGTTCACGCACGGCTCGATGGCGAACGCGCTGCTGCACGGGATCGGCGCGCAGGTGTCGCATCCCGATCGACAGGTGATCGCTCTGGCCGGCGACGGTGGCCTCGCGATGATGCTGGGGGAGCTGCTGACCCTCACGCAGAACAAGCTGCCGGTGAAGACGATCGTGGTGAACAACTCGTCGTTGAACTTCGTCGAGCTCGAGATGAAGGCCGCCGGCTTCGTGAACTACGGCAC
>NZ_JAGGPD010000311.1 GCF_018613995.1 Microbacterium sp. ISL-103
TCGACGTCACCAACACCGGAAACGTCACCGTCGCGAGCATCACCGTGGTCGATGACCGGCTGACGCAGCAGAACGTCACGGTGACCTGCACTCCGACGTCCCTCGCCCCGACCCAGGTGTCGCACTGCGTCGCGAACGCGCCCTATGTCATCACTCAACCGGATGCCGACGCGAAGAAGGTCGTGAACACGGCCCATTCCACCGGGAATGATCCCGATGGCGGACCGGTGCGCTCGAACAACGACAGCACCGAGACGCCCATCGAGCCCTTCCGCATCCCGCTGAAGGTCGAGAAGGTCGGCGAAGCGTCTGCGAACACGTGGGTGCGCATGGATGGCTCGTCGTTCGCCGTGCTCGCCGACGCGAACGGTGAGCCGGGTGCGGCACTGCCGTTCACGATCGATGACGTCGAGACCGGGCTGTTCCAGATCGACAGCATCCCGGCGGGCACCTACTGGCTGAGTGAGGTCACCGCCCCCGACGGGTTCAGTCTGCTCGCGGACCCGGTGAAGTTCATCATCAACGCCGACCGCACGGTCAGTGTCGCCGGCGGCGGCGACCAGGCGGTCACGGCCACCGGCCAGATCATCACGGTGCGAGACGTCCCGGCGATGACGCTTCCGACCACCGGAGGAACGGGACCGCTGCCCTACATCCTCGCCGGCTCGCTGACCGTGCTCGGTGCGGGAGGGCTGGCCCTGTGGATGCGCCGCCGCAGCACCCGCGCAGAGACCGAAGACCCGCAGATCTGATCTGCACTCACAAGACCACCACCTGAATACCGCCAGGGCTACCTGGCCACCGAGAGAGAGACACAGTGAACACTGACAACACACGGCGCGGATCCCGCGTCGCGGCCGGCCTGCTCGCCGCAGGTGTCGCCGCGCTGACCCTCGCCGCGCCGGCAAGCGCTGCGACGCCCAACCTCGTCGACCCGGATGCGACCGGTTCGCTGACCATCCACAAGTTCGAAGCTCCGGAGACGCCGACCGGTCTTCCGAACGACGGCACCGAGCAGGATGTCGCCCTGTCGCCTCTTCCCGGAGTCGGCTTCACCGTCTACAAGGTCGATGCCATCGACCTCACCAGCAACCAGGGCTGGGTGGACGCCAACGACCTCGCCGATCTCGCTCCTGACAGCGTCGCCGACATCACGGCGGCCGGCTACACCGCGAGCGCCGTCGGCGGCCAGACCCTGACCGACGCGAACGGCGAGATCGCCCTCGCAGACCTCGAGCTCGGTCTCTACTTCGTCGTCGAGACGGCTCCCTTGAGCGGATCGACGGCGGTCGCCCCCTTCCTCGTGACTGTGCCGCTCACCGATCCGGCGTCTGATGCCAACTGGCTCTACGACGTGCACGTCTACCCGAAGAACGCACTGACCGGCGCCACCAAGACCGTCGAGGACTCGGCCGACATCAAGCTCGGCGACGAGATCGACTTCACGATCACGACCGACATCCCGAACGTCGCCGTCATCGACGGCTACAAGGTCGTCGACACGCTCGACGCCAAGCTCGACTACGTCAGCGCGGCGGTCACGCTCGTCGACGGCACCACGCTCGCCGCGACCGACTACACGGTCGCCCACGACACCACCACCAATGCGGTGACGGTCGAGTTCACGGCCTCGGGTCTCGCGGTCCTCGCGGCGCACCCGGCCACCCAGGTGCAGGTCGTTCTCACGGCCGCCGTCAACACCGTCGGCGAGATCTCGAACACCGCGGTGCTCTACCCGAACCTCGGTTCGTACACGGTCGAGCCCGGCGAGCCCGGCGGACCCACGGTCACGCCCGAGGTCGTCACCAAGTGGGGCGACATCACGATCGAGAAGACCGACAAGGCGGGCGCACCCCTCACCGGTGCAGTCTTCTCGGTCTACCCGACCGAGCAGGACGCGATCGACGGCACCAACGCGATCGCCCTCGGCGGCGCGACCGAGTTCGCCGTCGCTGCAGACGGCACCGTGACCATCTCGGGCCTTCGCTACTCCGACTGGGCCGACAACGCCGCAGTCGCCGCCGGTGACGACGGCTACCAGACGTACTGGCTCGCCGAGATCGTCGCGCCCGACGGCTTCGAGCTGCTCGCCGCTCCGATCGAGTTCACCGTGACGGCAGCCACCACGGCCGCCGGAATCGACCTCGAGGTCGTCAACGTCCCCTCCAACGCCGGCTTCACGCTGCCGTTGACCGGTGGCGCCGGCACCACCCTGTTCCTGGCCGGCGGCGTGCTGCTGCTCGGCGGAGCAGTCCTGCTCGCCATCCGCAGCCGCCGCAAGGTCGGCGTCGAGGCGTAGCACGATGACTGGCCGTGCGGGGGAGGTGTCGAGGTCCCTTCCCCCGCACGGCCCATTCGTCCCCGCACTTCCCCTCGTCTTCATCCACTGAGAGAGCGCAGCATGACCCTCATCGACGTGTCCGGGCAGGACGCCTCCGCGCGCTCCGCCCGGCGCGCCACCTCGCGGCGGAGGCGCTGGGGGTGGAACCAGGCGATCGTGATGCTCATCGCGACCGTCGGAATCACCGTGCTCGTCTACCCGACCGCCGCCTCATGGTTCTCGGCCTGGAGCCACGACACCGAGGTCGACGGCTATGTGCAGTCGGTCGAGCAGGTTCCCGACGACCAGGTCGAGACGATGCTCGCCGCGGCAGACGAGTACAACCTGAATCTGCCGACCGGGCCCCTGCGCGATCCGTACGCACTCGGCGCCGACGGCCAGCAGACCGCAGTCGGCGACGGTGCCGCCGCGTACTTCGACACGCTCCGCACCGACGGAACCGACGCGATGGCCCGGGTGCGGATCCCGAGCATCCATGTCGATCTGCCGATCTTCCACGGCACCGACGAAGAGACGCTGTCTCGAGGCATCGGGCATCTCTACGGCTCATCCCTGCCTGTGGGCGGCCCGGGCACGCACGCCGTGCTCACCGGGCACAACGGCTTCGTGCAGGCGACGCTCTTCGACGACATCGACGAACTCGTCGACGGTGACGTCATCGTGGTCACGACGTTCGGCGAAGACCTGTACTACGAGGTCGACCAGACCGTGACCGTGCTGCCGGACGACACGGAAGAGCTGCGTCAGGTGGCAGGCAAGGACTACATCACGCTCGTGACCTGCACGCCGACGGGCGTGAACACGCACCGTCTGCTGGTGCGCGCCGAGCGCATCGACGCTCCGGCAGACGGGTCATCCGTCACCACCCTCCAGGACACGACCGACCCGGCCGGATTCCCCTGGTGGGCACTGCTCGTCGTCGGCGTCCCTGCACTCACCTTCGTCGTCGTCGCCCCTCGCCGCTCGCGTCGCAGCCGCAGGCAGAGGCGATCGACGCCCCGCGACTCCGCGTCCGCCTCATGACGGTCGACGTCGAGGTCGACCGCGCGGATGCGGATCGGCAGCGTTCCGGCGAAACCGTCGCGTCTCGCCCTCCACGGCGGCGGATCGGTCTGCTCGTGCCGAGCATCGTGCTGGTGGGTGTCGGTGCGGTGCTGCTCGCCGCATCCGTGATGGTGCCCGACCTCGTCGACAAGGTGACCGGAGACGTCAAGGTGTCGGTGTTGAAGCAGCTCGGACAGGTGTTCGCTCCCGACGACCTTCCGTCGATCAGGCGCGGAGCCGAAGGCGGGATGGGCGAGCTGGATCGCTGCGACGGCAGCTTCACAGAGATGGTCAGCTACCGGATCGACGACGTGCTGCCTCTGTTCGCCGCCCACAACAACTGCGGGGGAGACGTGATCCTCGGCTGGGATCTCGGTCAGCGTGTGATGGTCGACGGCTCCGACGTCGTCTACGAGGTCGTCGAGGAACGCCACACGCCCAAGTGGTCGGACGTCGAGGAGCTTGCCGGCATGTCGGGGGAGTTCATGGTGCAGACCTGCTTCTACGGCGAGAACAGGATGCGCTTCCTCTCGCTCGCGCCCGTCGATCCGCACGCGAGCGCCGACGGATGAGCCTGCCATCCGCGACCGATCTCGTCGACGATCTCGACCCGCCGGACGAGCCGTCCGACGACCTGATCATCGAGGCCGTGCGCGGCGGCGAC
>NZ_JAGGPD010000312.1 GCF_018613995.1 Microbacterium sp. ISL-103
CACTGCGCCCACGACTCCGCTCAGCGGCGACGTGCCCCCGTATGCGAACCCCGCGCCGACGTACCCCGGCAGCGGACCCTCGTACCCGGCGACTGCTGACGCTGCGCAGCAGCAGGCCTACCCGACCGCACCCGGCTACCCGGCAGCTGCCCCGAGCTACCCGGGTGCCGCGGCCTACGCACCGGCAGGCCAGCAGTACGGCGCTCCCGGCGGCGGATACCCCGCCCCCTACGGCGCAGCGGCTCCTGCAGGGCCTGCCCGCGTCTCGATCCTGGGCGTGGTCGGACTCGGTCTCGCGGCACTCGGCACGATCCTGTCGTGCATCCCCGTCGTCTTCGGATTCGGCTGGCTGCTGCTCGCCGCCGGCTTCGTGGTGTCGTTGATCTCGCTCTTCCTCAAGGGCAAGAAGTGGCCCGGCATCTCGGGTCTCATCCTCTCGGTCGTGGGCGCGATCATCGCGGTCCTGATGTTCTTCGTCATCGTGTTCGCGACGGTCTCCGACGCGGTGCGCGATCTTCCCACGGCACCGCCGTCGAGCGACTCCGACACCGGAACCGACGACGGCACCGACAGCCCCGATGTCGTCGAGGGCGAGCTCGGTTCGCCCCTCACGATCGAGCAGATGTCGGGCACCAGCGAGGTCACGATCAACTCGGCCACCTGGGCGACCTCCGACGGGTCGAGCATCCCGTCGACCAACGGCGGATACGTCATTCTCGACGTCACCTTCACCGGCATCTCGGGCACGAGCTACGTCAACCCGTTCTACGTCATGATCGAGACCGCTGAAGGCGATCAGGGCGACTACGACTACTACGGCGACGGAATCGTCGCCGAAGAGCTCGCAGCCGGAGACACGGTGAACGGCACGATGACCTTCGACGTCGCGCAGAGCGAGTCGTACGACGTCGTCTTCACCGACGAGCTCCTCGACGAGGTCGCTCGCATCTCGAGCACGCCGTCCGCGGGCTGACCGCGACGCCGGCATCAACCCCGACGCAGAATGATCGCCGGGTCCGCAGCGAGAGCTGCAGACCCGGCGATCATCATGTGCGGCCGGTGGTCAGCGCGGTCGAGGGGCTAGCCGCCGAACCGGGGGCTGAGAGCCGGCTCAGTCCTCGTCTTTGCGCTTGCGCCAGCGGATGCCCGCCGAGATGAAGCCGTCGAGGTCACCGTCGAAGACTGCGGCCGGGTTGCCCGACTCGTGTCCGGTGCGAAGATCCTTCACGAGCTGCGGACCGTAGAGGAAGTACGAGCGCATCTGATCGCCCCAGCTCGCCGTGATGTTTCCGGCCAGCTCCTTCTTCTTCGCGGCCTCCTCCTCCTTCTGCAGCAGCAGAAGTCGGGTCTGGAGAACGCGCATGGCGGCGGCGCGGTTCTGGATCTGCGACTTCTCGTTCTGCATCGAGACGACGATGCCGGACGGAAGGTGCGTGAGGCGCACGGCGGAGTCGGTGGTGTTGACCGACTGACCACCGGGGCCTGAGGAGCGGAAGACATCGACGCGGATGTCGTTCTCAGGGATGTCGACCTCGGTCGCCTCTTCCATGAGAGGGATCACCTCGACAGCGGCGAACGACGTCTGACGCTTGTCTGCAGAGCCGAAGGGGCTGATGCGCGCCAGGCGGTGGGTGCCGGCCTCGACCGACACCGTGCCGAAGGCGTAGGGAGCGTCGATCTCGAACGTCGCGGACTTGATGCCCGCACCCTCGGCGTACGACGTGTCCAAGACCTTGACGGGGTACTTGTGGCGCTCAGCCCAGCGCAGGTACATGCGCATGAGCATCTCGGCGAAGTCCGTGGCGTCGTCGCCGCCGGCTCCCGAGCGGATGGTGATGATCGCGGACCGCTCGTCGTACTCGCCGTCCATCAGCGTCTGGACCTCGAGCTGATTGATGATCTCGGTGAGAGCGTTCAGCTCGACCCGCGCCTCGACGGCCGACTCCTCGTCGCCCATCTCGTTCGCGAGGCCGACCAGCACCTCGAGATCGTCGAGTCGGCGGCCGATGCCCTCGACCCTGGCGAGCGCCGACTGGCGGTGACTCAGGGCGCTGGTCACCTTCTGGGCGCGGTCCGGGTCGTCCCAGAGGTCCGGCACGCCGGCTTCCTCGCTGAGACGCGCGATGTCGGAACGGAGGGTCTCGACATCGATGACCTCGCGGATGTCACCGTAGGTGAGTCGCAGGGCCTGGATGTCGGCGGAGAGATCGAGTTCGAGCATGTCGCGTCCAGCCTAACGTGCCGCCTGTGCGGGCGGGTACGGCGTTCGAACGGGAGTAGCGTGAAACGAGTGAGCGACGCATCCACGGTCCTGAGGCGGTTCGGACCGATGGTGTACCTCCCCACCGTCCTCTTCTCGCTCGGCGAGGGAGCAGTCATCCCGCTGATCCCGGTGATCGCCGCGCGAATGGGTGCCGATATCGCGTTCGCCGCGCTCGTGGCCTCCGCGCTGGTCGTCGGCCAGCTCTGCGGAAACCTCCCTGCCGGCTGGGCTGTGGGCCGCATCGGCGAACGCTTCACGATGGTGATCGCCGGCGTGATCGCGATCGGCGCCGGCGTGGGCATGGTCTTCGCTCCGTCTCTGGGTGTGCTCGCAGCGTCTGTCTTCATCCTCGGCTTCTGCGCGGCCGCGTTCGGGCTCGCCCGCCATGCGTTCATGACGACGAGGGTGCCGATCGCGTTCCGAGCCCGCGCGCTCTCGCTCTTGGGAGGCAGCTTCCGCCTCGGCATCTTCATCGGTCCGTTCGTCGCCGCAGGGCTTCTGCAGCTGTTCGGGTCGGAGTCCGCCGCGATCTGGTTCTTCCTCGGCTGTCTCGTCGTGATGGTGCTGCTGGTGCTGTTCGGGCCCGACCCCGAGAAGACGATCCCGGCGACCACGGCCGTGCGCACCGCGTCGCTCTCGGATGATTCGGGCGAAGCCGTCACCGGATCGATCCCCACCACGGGGCGCGCAGGCATCTTCCGCACGATGTGGCAGCAGCGCAGCGTGCTCGGGCGGCTCGGTCTCGCGGCGGCCTCGCTCTCGGCTGTCCGGTCTGCACGGCAGGTCGTGCTGCCCCTCTGGGGGCTCTCGCTCGGTCTCGACGCCTCGACCATCGCCCTCGTCGTCGGAATCTCGGGCGCAATCGACTTCGCCCTGTTCTACGCCAGCGGTCAGGTGATGGATCGGTTCGGACGCCTCTGGGCCGCGATGCCCGCGATGGTGCTCATGGGTGCGGGGTTCCTCGCCCTCTCCGTGACCCACGACCTCGATGCCGCAGTGCTCTGGTTCGGCATGTTCGCCGCCGTGCTCGGGGTGGGCAACGGCCTCTCGAGCGGCATCCTGCTGACGCTCGGCGCCGACGTCGCTCCGAAGCGCGAGCCCGCGGCCTTCCTCGGCTCGTGGCGCACGCTGACGGATGCCGGAGGAGCCGTCGCTCCCCTGGCGGTGTCGGGGATCATCGCGGTCGCATCGCTGCCGGTCGCGGCTGCGGCCATGGGCGTGGTCGGGCTGGTGGGCGCCCTGGGCTTCATCCGATGGATCCCCCGCTTCGTCCCCCGTGCCGCGAAGGACCCGTCATGACCTCTCTCGGCGCCGACGTGCGGCGTCTGGTCGTCGGCGCGGCCACACCGTCGCAGCGCCTCCGCGACGCCCAGGCGGACTTCTCGCGCTTCTTCCCCGACGACCACGGGCCCGTCTCCCGCGATGACGGACCCCGCCACGCCACCGCGTCGGCGCTCGTGTTCGATCCGACGCTGAACCGCACGCTGCTCGTGTTCCACGCCAAGGGGCAGTTCTGGGTGCAGCCCGGCGGGCATCTCGAGCCCGGCGACGCGTCGATAGCGAAGGCCGCGCTGCGCGAACTGCGCGAGGAGACGGGTGTCGACGTCCTCGTCCCCGCCGAGCCGCTCGTGTACGACCTCGACCACCACGAGCTCTCCTCTGCCTTCGGCCGCTGCGCCTCGCATCTCGACATCGGGGTCGCGGTCGTCGTCTCGGATGACGCGGCGCTGGTGGTGAGCGAGGAATCCGAGGACGTACGGTGGTGGCCGATCGACGCGCTGCCGTCGCAGGTGCCTGCCGGATTCGAGGGGCGGGTGCGGCGGCTGCGCGATCTGCAGGCCGGGTGAGCGATCTTCTCACCTCAGCGCGGTGCGGCTCGTGCCCG
>NZ_JAGGPD010000313.1 GCF_018613995.1 Microbacterium sp. ISL-103
GGTCGACCCAGCTCGGAGGGGCGATCTGGGTGAGCCAGGCGGCCGTGTTGGCGACGGTCGCGATGGTGACCCAGCCGAAGTGCAGGCCGTTGACGCCGTCGACGACGACGCGCTCGGGCCAGGTGCGGGCGCGGCTGCGGCCGAGGATCACGATCACCCGGGCGAGCGTCGCGAGCAGCACGGCGATCATCAGCACCGTGAGCGGCAGTGACAGGAACTGCGCCGTGACGAGCCAAAGCCCGTTGAGGATCATGGATGCGGCGATCCATCCACCGACCGCACGCTGACGTTCGTCGGCCCGCTGCGCCGGCAGCGCCTGCCACACCGTGTAGGCGATGAGACCGACGTAGATCAGCGACCAGATCGAGAAGGCGGGCCCCGCCGGGGCCAGGTACGACCCCTGCGCCGACAACGCTCCGTCTTGGAGCTCGCTGACCGAGGTGCCGCCGAAGGCACCGGACCCGACCGCCGCGGCTATCAGCATGAAGGTGGCCGAGGCGATGATGACCGACTGTCGGGCGATGTCCTGCGTCCGGGATTCCATGCTCGCAACATACGCGCGCGAGCGACGGAGTGCACCAGCCTTGACACCGGCCACACGAAACGCTAGCCAAGCTAGCTAAATCGCCGGGACTCAGGCGGCGACAGCCGCGTCGATCAGCACCTCGGCGGCGTTTCGCGCCTGCACGGCGACCTGCGGGTCGGCGGCGATCGCCGCAGTGCTCTGCGCACCCTCGGCGAGGATCGACAGCTGCGCGGCGAGGGATGCCGGCGCCCCGGCATCCACCACGAGCCCCGACATGTAGGCCTGGAAGGAGGCCTTGTGGTCGCGGACGATGGTGGCGACCTCGGGGTTCGTGCCGCCGAGTTCGCCGAACGCGTTGATGAAGGCGCAGCCACGGAAGTCGTCGGCGCAGAACCAGTCCTCCAGATACCCGTAGACGGCGAGCAGCCGGTCACGGGGGTCGGCCCCGGCATCCGCCACCGCCCCCGTCAGCCCCGATTCCCACTCCGCATGCTTGCGCGCGAGCACCGCCGTGACGATGTCGGTCTTCGAGGGAAAGAGCGCATAGAGCCGACGCAGCGACACGCCGGCCGCCGCCCTCAGCTCATCCATGCCGACAGCCGCGTACCCCTTGCGGTAATACAGCTCGTCGGCTGCCGCAAGGATCTGTTCACGCACTGTTCCGTCCGTCATGTTCTCAGTGTACTTGACATGAGAACGATCGTTCTCTACTGTGGAGGACATGAGGCGAGAACGATCGTTCTCACCGAACCGAAAGGATCAGGATCATGGGTTACATCACCGTCGGAAACGAGAACAGCGCCCCGATCGAGCTCTACTACGAAGACCAGGGATCGGGTCAGCCCGTCGTCCTGATCCACGGTTACCCGCTCGACGGCCACAGCTGGGAGCGTCAGACCCGCGAGCTGCTCGCCCAGGGCTACCGCGTCATCACCTACGACCGCCGCGGCTTCGGCCAGTCGTCGAAGGTCAACGCCGGCTACGACTACGACACCTTCGCCGCCGACCTCAACACGGTGCTCGAGACCCTCGACCTGCGCGACGTCGTGCTCGTCGGCTTCTCGATGGGCACCGGTGAGCTCGCCCGCTACGTCGCCAAGTACGGCCACGAGCGCGTCGCCAAGCTCGCCTTCCTCGCATCCCTCGAGCCCTTCCTCGTGCAGCGCGACGACAACCCCGAGGGCGTGCCGCAGGAGGTCTTCGACGGCATCGAGGCCGCCGCCAAGGGCGACCGCTTCGCGTGGTTCACCGACTTCTACAAGAACTTCTACAACCTCGACGAGAACCTCGGATCGCGCATCAGCGAGCAGGCCGTCACCGGCAGCTGGAACGTCGCGATCACCAGCGCCCCCGTCGCCGCCTACGCCGTGGTCTCGTCGTGGATCGAGGACTTCCGCACAGACGTCGACGCCGTCCGCGACGCCGGCAAGCCCACGCTGATCCTGCACGGCACGAAGGACAACATCCTGCCGATCGATGCGACCGCCCGCCGGTTCCACCAGGCAGTGCCCGCCGCGACCTACGTCGAGGTCGAGGGCGCCCCGCACGGTCTGCTCTGGACCCACGCCGACGAGGTCAACGCCGCGCTGAAGGACTTCCTCAGCAAGTAGTCCGCGACCGGCCCGAGAGCCCGGCATCCGCCTCAGGATGCCGGGCTCTCGCTGTGCCTGCTCCCGTCTCAGTTCGCGCCGTCCAGTGATTTTCCCGTCGCAGTTCGTGCCGTCAGGCGATGCTCGGAGCGGCACGAACTGCGACCGGAACGCCGAGCGCGGGCGAATGCGGAGACGGATGCCGTCAGCGCTTGACCGTCACCGTCAGCGTCTTGCTCTCGGAAGTCCCGGCGCCGTTCACGAACTCCACGCGGTAGGTGTGCTTTCCCACCGACCGGTCGGCGACCGCCACCGTGACCCGCTGCGCCGCCGGGCTCTTCGCGACGAGCTCGCCCTCCTTCAGCAGCACGCCGTCTTCGAACAGCCGGTACGACGTGGCGTTCGTGCCCCACCACATGTCGGCGGTGAGTGTGTACGAGCCGTCGCCGTCCCCATTGTCAGCCGACAGAACCGGGGTGCCGGGTCCGGCATCCTTCACCTTCACCGTCACGGGCTGCACCGCGGTCACGCCGCGCGAGTTCACGAGCTCGCCGGTGTAGACGTACGACCCGTTCGCCTTGCCGGTCACGGCGACGCGGGCGACCTGCGCGGCTGTCCCGCCGAAGGTCAGCGGCACGGTCTTGATCAGCACCCCGTTCTCGAACAGCCGCAGCTTCGTGGCGTTCGACCCCCACCACAGGTTCATGGTCACCGTGAAGTCCCCGTCGAGCAGACCGGTATCGTGACCGTTGTCATGCGCCAGCACGCCGCGAGCGGGGGCTGCGGTCGCCGCATCCTTTCGCACGAGGGCATCGGTCGCCGCAGCCAGCGCGTCGACCGCTCCCCCGACAGCAGAAGCACTCGGGCTCGCGGCGGCCAGCACGATGTCGGCCCGCGAGATCGCATCGGGCAGCGCGGCCGTCGACGACTCGACGAAGGTCGCCAGGTCGAGGGCTGCCGCGGCATCCCGTCGTTCGCGCAGCGCCGTGGTGTCGGCTCCGGGCACGGGCTCGCGCACGAGCTCGAGGTCGTCGATCGTGCCCCACGCCCCCGCCGGCAGCCCGGCGGAGATCCGCACGGTCGCCACCCCGTCCGCACCGACCTGCAGCGCCTGGGTCGTCGGCGTCGACCACACCCGCCACCCGTCGAGGGCGAATGCCGCGGCCGCACCCGTCTCAGCAGCCGATGACAGCGACAGAGCGACCCGCCCGTCGGCGCCCTCGCCGTCACCCTGCAGCGACGCCCGTGCGACATACGAGCCGGCGGGCAGCCCAGTCACCGTCTGCGACAGCTCGAACGAATACGCGGATGCCGAATAGAAGTGCGCCGAGTGGGTGCCGCTGTGCGGGTCATCCCAGGCGCGCAGGGTGAGTCCCGATCCCGTCGCCCGCCACATGCTCGTGTCCGCAGCCTCGAAGCCGGGGTTGCGCAAGAAGTTCCGGGCCGAGACGGTGACGGTCGCGGTGGCCGCGAGGCCCGCATCCGTCACTCCCGTGATGGCGTACTCACCCACGCCTTCGATGAATTCCGCAGCGGAAGACCAGGTGACCGACTGCTGCTCCGACGACCCGTCGTTGTAGAGCACGGTGACTTCGCCCGGCAGCTCGACGGGATCGCCCTCGCTCAGCGACAGCGCGACCGGCTGCACCGACTCGACGGCCCGCGGAGCCTGAGCGCCGGTGCGCACGTACGAGAAGATGTTCAGCGCATCGGATGCGGTGCCGTCGAATCCGAAGAGCGCCTGGTTGTCCCACGCGGATCCGCCGAACCAGTGCCCCGCGTCTTCGGGCTCGTACTCGCCCGCGAAGCTCGACGCCCACCCGGATCCGTCGCGCTCCCACAGCGTCTTGTTCTGCTCGAGCTGCGCCGGAGGCCCGACCGGCAGCCAGGCCGGCTCCCAGTAGTAGACCCCGATTCCTGCCTCGCCCACGTCCGCGACGGCCTGCACGACCGCGCGCACCGCATCGGCCTGCCCCTGCACGCTCACCGGGTACTGCGTCGCCTCGGACGGCAGGTCGACGACGTTGCCGTGGCCGTCTCCGTCGTCGAGGGTGAACGCCCACGAGGTCTCGGCGACCAAGACCTTCTTGCCGTAGGCCTCGGCGACGTGCGAGAGCACGGCCGTGAGGTTCTCGGGGGTCCCGTGCCAGAACGGGTAGTACGACGACGCGAACACGTCGTAGTCGACGTCTCGGCGATCGAGCTGCGCGGCGACGTCGGCGTAGAACCCGGCGCGCTCGGGGTTGGTGAAGTGCAGGGCGACGAGCGTGTCGGGCGCCTCGGCGCGCACGGCGGCGGAACCGGCCGAGAACACCTTCGCCATGTCATCCCAGCCGCGCACTCCGGCGACTCCGCCGTTGGTCTCGTTGCCGACCTGCACCATGCGCAGGTCGACCCCCGCGTCGACGAGGCGTCGCACCGCATCGCGGGTGAAGACGCCCACCTCGGCGGCGACCTGATCGGCCGTCATCCCCTCCCATGCCTTCGGCACCTGCTGCTTCGCCGGGTCTGCCCAGAAGTCCGAGTAGTGGAAGTCGACGAGCACGCCGAGTCCGGCATCCGTCGCACGCTGCGAGATCTCGATCGCCCGCTCGACGTCGACGTCACCGCCGCCGTAGCCGTTGCCGTTCGCGTCGAACGGGTCGTTCCACACGCGCACCCGCACGTCGGTGACTCCGGCGTCGGCGAGGATCTCGAACAGATCGCCCGGGGTGCCGTCGGCATCGCGGAAGACCACACCGGATTCCTCGAGCGACAGCACCGACGACACGTCGACGCCGCCGATGAAGTCGTCGGGCAGGTTCTCGACCCGGGGGACGGTGATGGTGGCATCCACGGGATCGTCCGCCGCAGCAGAGACCGCCGCAGAGAAGACGGGCGCGGATGACGCGGCGGACGCCGGCAGCGCGACGCCGATCAGGGCGACGGCGGTGACCGTTGCCAGGGCGGTGGAGAGAAGGGAACGCGTGCGACGGTGCATGACGGCCTTTCGAGCAGTGCGGAAGAGGGGATCAGCCCTTGACGGATCCCTGGGTGAGCCCGCCGACGATGTACTTCTGCAGCGAGAAGAACAGCGCGAGCACGGGCACGGCGGCGACCACGACACCGGCGGCGAAGAGCCCCCAGCGCGAGGTCAGCTGGTTCGAGACCCACTGGTACATGCCGACGGCGAGGGTCCAGTTGTCCTCGGACGTGAGGATGATCTTCGACAGGATGAAGTCGCCGAAGGCCGCGAGGAACGCGAGCAGCGCGACGACCGCGAGGATCGGCACGACGAGCGGCATGATGAGCCGCCAGAAGATCTGCGCGTGGGTGGCACCGTCGATCTTCGCCGACTCGTCGATCTCGACGGGGATCGTGTTGAAGAAGCCGTACATCAGGAAGGTGTTCGCGCCGAGCGCGCCACCGAGGTACACGCAGATCAGGGCGATCTTCGAGTTGATGCCGAGCGCCGGCACGACATCGCCGATCGTCTGCAGCATCAGGAAGATCGCGATGAACGCGAGCGCCTGCGGGAACATCTGCAGCACGAGCAGCGTCGTGAGGCTCGCGCGTCGCCCGCTGAAGCGGAAGCGCGAGAACGCGTATGCACCGCAGGCCCCCATGAGAACCGAGCCGACCGCGGTCACGCCGCCGATCAGCAGCGTGTTGCCGAACCACACCCAGTAGCGCGATTCGCCGAGGGCGATGTAGTTCGCGGGATCGAACGCGCTGAACAGAGCACTGGATGCCGCGAGGCTGCCGTTCGGGTTGAGCGACGCCGACAGCACGTAGACGAGGGGGAAGGCGGCGAAGAACAGCACGACGGCGGCCAGGATGTACTTCCAGCCGACCTCGCTCCACCACCGACGCCGACGCGCACCCGCGCGCGCGGCCTCCGCGTCTCTCGATGAACCGGTCACGATGACTCTGGTCTCACTCATCACTGGTACTCCTCGAGCTTGCGGGTCTGTCGGAAGCTCAACGCTGAGATGAGACCGACCACGATGAAGGCGATGATCGACAGCGCACTCGCGAGGCCGTAGT
Source organism: Microbacterium sp. ISL-103 (assembly GCF_018613995.1). Lineage (GTDB taxonomy): Bacteria > Actinomycetota > Actinomycetes > Actinomycetales > Microbacteriaceae > Microbacterium. The sequence goes on from NZ_JAGGPD010000313.1 coordinate 6,142, forward strand.
CGGCCGCACCGCCCGAGACGCCGGAGACGTCGTAGATGGCCGAGACGAGGATGTCGGTCGAACCCAGTGCGTACGGAGCCCCGGCGATCGCGGGCCCGCCGTTGTTGAACGTGTAGATCACGGTGAAGTTGTTGAACGCCACCGCGAACGAGGCGATCAACAGCGGTGCGGTCGACACGAGCAGCAGCGGCAGCACGATCGCGCGGAACCGCTGCAGCTTGTTCGCCCCGTCGATCTCGGCGGCCTCGAGCGTCTCGCCCGGCAGCGACTGCAGCGCCCCGGTGCACACGAGGAACCAGTACGGATAGCTGAGCCACACGTTGACGAAGACCACCGCCGCACGGGTGAGCCACGGGTCGCCGAGCCAGTTGATGTTCGACCCGAAGAAGAACAGGTCGTTGATCACGCCGAACTCGGCGTTGAACATGCCGCGGAACAGCAGCGCGGCCATGAATGCGGGGAACGCGTAGGGGAGGATGAACAGCGCCCGCAGGAACCGACGCCCCTTGACCCGGGGGTCGTTGTAGACGATCGCGAGGCCCAGGCCCACGGCGAAGCTGAGGACGACCGACAGGATCGCGAAGGCGAAGGTCCACACCGTCACGCTCAGCAGGGTTCCGGCGAGGTTCGCGTCGGTGAAGAGCTTGAGGAAGTTGGCGAAGCCGACGTTCACCGCCCAGCCGGTCGGCAGCGCCGTGCCGTCGTCGGCGACGAACGCGCCGAGGTCGGTCGCGGTGTAGACCGTGCCGGACTGCGTGTCGGTGATGGTCTGCGCCTCGGCATCCCACACGAGCGTCGGCTCGTAGACCGAGCCGGTCGAGCCCTCGCGGGTGCGGATCGAGCCGTCGTTCGGGTCGTCCGAGACGGGCACGCGGAGGTCTTGGATCGTCGCGCCCAGAGTCGCATCCGTCAGCACCGATGCTCGCGGGATGACCGTCCATCCGGGCACCTCGCTGGGGGCACCGGTCGTGCCGACCTCAGCGCCCGAGACGTCGGAGAGCGGCTCTGTGGCCGACCCGACCTGCACGTCGCCGTCGTCGTCGACGATCGCGAACCCGAGTTCCCCGCCGCGCTCGACGATCGACAGCGGGTATTCGGACGAGCCCTCGACGCGGCGCTCGCCCTGGATGAGGGCTGCCTCGACAGCCTGCTCCTGCGTGCCGACATGGCCGGTGCCGTAGTTCGTGAAAGCGATGTAGGCCGTGTAGCCGAAGATGAAGATCTGGAAGACGAGCAGGAAGATCAGCCCGGGGAGCAGGTACTTCAGCGGCAGCGCGCGTCGGGTGAAGTACACCCAGTCGGCGATGACGACGAGAAGTACGACGACCACGAGGACCGTCCACGATTCGGCGCTCCAGGCCGAGATCACCGTCATGATGCCGAAGGCGTTGACCAGCGCCATGAGCGCGAGCTTGATGAGGAATCCCCATCCGAGTCCGCGGAAACCGCGGGCGTGGGATTCACGCGAAGGCTTCACCACGGGGGTGGGCGCCTGTGTGGGCGGTGCCTGGATCGTCATGTGTGCGTCCTGTCTGCGGATCGAAGGACAGGGAGGGGTTCGGGCCCCTCCCCGTCCGGCAGGGTCAGCCGGCGAGAGTCGTCTCGAGGTCGGCGACCATGGTGTTCCACGTCGACACGGGGTCGGCGCCGTTGATGATCTGCGCCTGCGCGGCGTTCCAGAGGTCCCACACCGAACCCATCTCGGGGATCGACGGCATCGGCACGCCGCTCTGGGCCGAGGCCACGAAACCGGCCGTGATCGGGTCGGATGAGACCTCTTCAGCGAGCGTGGTCCACGCGGGGATGCGGGGGTCGGCCTCGTACAGCGCGCGCTGCGCGTCTTCGGTGCCGAGGTAGTTCACGAGGAACTCCTGGGCGAGAAGGGCGTTCTTGCTCTTGCTCGAGAGGTAGAAGCCCTGCACGCCGACGAACGGTGCGGCGGTCTCGCCACCGGCCGAGGGGATGGGGTTCACGGCCACGTCGATGCCCTCGAACGCGCTGATCGCCCAGGGTCCCTGGATCGTGTACGGAGCCTTGCCCGAGGCGAACAGCTCGTTGTTGATGTCGTAGTCGACGGTGGTCGAGATGTAGCCGGTGCCGTTCGAGCCGTTGGCGCCGAGCCAGCTGGCGAACGCCTCGCCGGGGGCGCCGCCCATGCCGACCTCGCTCGTGTACGAACCGGTGTCGTCCTGCACGAAGACGGGTGCGCCGAACGACGTCTGCAGACCGTACATCGTGTAGCCGTCGCCGGTCTCGCCGCCGGTGTTGATGACGAACGGACGCTCGGTGCCCGCCGCCACGCCCTTCTCGATCATGTCGTCCCAGGTCGCCGGCGCTTCGTCGCCGACGAGGTCGACGTTCTGCACCAGGGCGATGGTCTCGAGCGAGTAGGGCAGCGCGTAGAGCTGGCCGTCATAGGTCATGGCGTCGAGGGCGACCTGCTCGAACTCCGACGACTTTTCGCCGAGGTCGATCGTGTCGACGACACCGGCCGCGACCAGCGCGCCCAGCCAGTCGTGCGCGCCGACGGTGATGTCGGGGCCCTCGCCGGTCGGAACCTGAGCGATGAAGTCGTTGCGGAGGTCTTCGAAGTTCTTCTGGACGAGGGTGACCTTGGCTCCGGTCTCCTCCTCGAA
>NZ_JAGGPD010000314.1 GCF_018613995.1 Microbacterium sp. ISL-103
GCCTCTGCGAGATACGGCTCGTCCTCGACGATCAGCACACGCACGGCACAGCTCTCATGTGCTCAGAGCTTACGCACCCGGGCATATCGCGAGCATATGAAAAAGTGCATACGTCGTCGCAACAGCGCCCCTTCTTGACTGAGGGCATGAACATACGCACTGCCCTCGGGCGTCACCGGGCCACCGCGGTGATCGGGGTCGCACTCCTCGCCGCCGCGATCACCGGCTCGATCGTGCTGATCGGTCAGCAGTCGCTGGCGTCGGCATCCGTCTCACCGTCGATCTCGCCCTCGTCTCTCACCGAGGCAGACGGGGTCATCCACGACGAAGGGGCCGTGTCGGTGTTCGACGAGACGCCGGCCGTGACCAAACTCGACTCCGATCTGCTCGCGGCCGTCCGCAACGCCGCGACCGCAGCCGAACACGACGGCGTGCGCATGCATGTGAACAGCGGCTGGCGGTCGGCCGAGTACCAGCAGGTTCTTCGGCAGGATGCGGTCGCCGAGTACGGATCGGAAGAGGAGGCTGCCCGCTGGGTCGCGACCCCCGAGAACTCCGAGCACGTGTCGGGGGATGCGGTCGATCTGGGTCCGCTCGCCGCACAGGACTGGCTGTCGCGTCGTGGCGCCGAGTTCGGCCTCTGCCAGATCTTCGCGAACGAGCGCTGGCACTTCGAACTGCGCCCGGCCGCCGTCGCCAACGGCTGCCCGCTGATGTACGACGACCCGACCGCCGATCCGAGGACGCAGCGATGACCACCGCATTCACCACGCAGCCCACCGCACTGGGCGCGATGAAGGTCGCCCGGCGGCCCACGCTCTCACGCATGCACGCACCGACCCTGCAGACGATCCCTGCCGCGGTCGCGGCGAACGTCGGGCGGATGCGGTCGGCCACCGACGCCACGATCATGGCGGTCGTCAAAGCCGACGGCTATGGCCTCGGCGCCGTCACCGTGGCTCGTGCGGCGATCGATGCCGGAGCCGAATGGCTGGGCATCACCGATGTCGACGATGCCGCCGAGCTGCGGATCGCCGGCATCGAGGCGCCGATCCTCGCGTGGCTGAACCCCTCGGGGGTCGATGTCGCGCGTGCCGTGGCCGATCGGGTCGACATCGCGGTCGGCTCCGTCGACGAGCTGCGCCAGCTGATCGCCGACGCCGCGACGCTTCCGCCGGGGCGCGTACGCGTGCACCTGCACATGGACACCGGGATGTCGCGGGGTGGCGTGCCCCTCGGGGACTGGGCGGAGCTGCTGCGACTGGCGAGATCGGCCGCAGAGCGGATCGCCGTCGTCGGCGTCATGGGGCACCTGCCCTGCGCCGACGCCGGTGACCCCGCGGCCAACGCGGCCGCCGTGCTGCGGATGCGACAGGCGAGGGATGCCGTGCTGCGCGCCGGCTTCGGGCCACTGATCGTGCATCTCGCGGCGACCGCCGGCACGCTCACCGACCCGGCCGCACACTTCGACATGGTGCGGGTGGGCGCGGGGCTGGTGGGCATCGATCCGTCGGAGACGGTGTCGCTGCAGGGCGCCGCGCGGCTGACGGCGTCGGTCGTGCACAGCAGCATCGTGCCCGCCGCGACGGCGGTCGGCTACGGAGGAGCGTTCGTGACGGAGCGCCAGTCGCGGCTCGCGGTGATCGGCGTCGGGTACGCCGACGGCATCCCTCGTGAGCTTCTGGCGGGGGCGAGCGTGGCGATCGACGGCATCCGCTGCCCGCTCGTCGGGCGCGTGTCGATGGACCAGATCGTCGTCGACACCGGAGACGTCCTCGTGCCGCGGGGCGCGACCGCAGTGATCTTCGGGCCGGAGGGCGGCGCGGTGCCGAGCATGCAGGAGTGGGCTCGCTGGTCGGGGAGCATCCCCCACACGATCGTCACGGGCATCGGTGCGCGGGTCGAGAGGACGATCGCGTGAGGGTTCTGGTGATCGGAGGAGGGCAGAACTCCGAGCATGACGTCTCGCTCGCCTCCGCCGCGGCGGTCGCGGAGGCGCTGGGCGTCGGGGGATACGAGGTCAGCACGGTGACGATCTCGCGCGCGGGGATCTGGGAGGTGGCGGGCGTCTCGGAGGGTGCCACCGCCGCCGAATCCCTGGCTCTCGCGATGACGATGATCACGCGGGCCGACGTCGTATTCCCCGCGGTGCATGGAGCGCTGGGTGAAGACGGCGTTCTCGCCGCGCTGTGCGCTCTCGCCGGGGTGCGCGTCGTCGGATCCGGTCCGCGGGCGGGAGCGATCGGCATGGACAAGTGGATGACGAAGCTCGTGGCCGAGGCTGCGGGACTGCGCACGGCGCGAGGGCGGCTGATCGGCGCGGCCGACTGCGGAGATGCCGAGTTCGACGGTGCGGTGGTGGTGAAGCCCGTGTCGGCAGGGTCGAGCTACGGGGTGTCGCTCGTGCGGGAGGAAGCCGATCTCGCGGCGGCGCTGCGGGAGGCGGCACGGTTCGATCGGCGCATCCTCGTCGAAGAGGTCGTGCACGGGAGGGAGATCGATCTCGCCGTCATCCGGGAGGCCGGAGGGGTGCGCTGGGCGGCGCCCCCGCTCGAGATCCATGCGGCCGGGCTGTTCGACACCGCCATGAAGTACGACGGCAGCGCGCGGTTCACGGTGCCGGCGCAGCTGTCGATCGCCGAATCGGGCTCGCTCACGCGAGCAGCCCTCGCGCTGTTCGACGCTCTCGGATGCGGGGGAGTCGCGCGCATGGACTTCTTCCTCACTGACGAGGGACCGGTGCTGAACGAGGTCAACACGATGCCGGGGCTGACCGCCGCATCGCAGGTGCCGCGCATGTTCGCGGCGGCCGACGTGTCGTATGTCGACCTGGTCGACCGCCTCGTTCGCGCCGCCGAGGTTCCAGAACGGTGACGGCACGCGTCGGCTGGCCCGACGTCGCGAATCGGCGGGAGCGGTCAGCCAACCGGGCGAAGAGCAGCCATCCGACCGAGGCTAGAGTCGGTCGACGCCTGTCACAGTGACGATCGCGGCGCCCTCCTCGTCGGAGGCGGCGAGGTCGACCGTGGCCGAGATGCCCCAGTCGTGGTCGCCTGCCGGGTCGTCGAGGATCTGACGAACGGTCCACTCGGTCGCGCCCTCGGTGAGGAGCAGCAGCTGCGAGCTGCGCGCGTTCGCGCCGGTGAGGATCTCGTCGTGCTCGGCGAAGTAGCCGTCGAGCGCGTCCGACCACGCGTCGGCGCCGAACGAGGGGTCGAGCTCGGCGAGGGCCGCCACATCCTCACGGGCCGCGAGCTGCACGCGGCGGAACAGCTCGTTGCGCACGAGAGTGCGGAAAGCCCGCACGTTCGACGAGAGGCGCTTCGGCGCAGGGGGGACGATCGGCTCGTCATCCGGTCCCTGGAGCACCCCGTTGACCAGCTCTTCCCACTCGTCGAGCAGGCTCGAGTCGACCTGGCGCACGAGTTCGCCCAGCCACTCGATCAGGTCTCGGAGATCTTCGTCCTTCGCCTCTTCCGGGATCGTCTGCGAGGCCGCGCGATACGCGTCCGAGAGGTAGCGCAGCACGACACCCTCGGATCTCGCGATCTTGTAGTACGCGACGTATTCCCCGAACGACATGGCCCGCTCGTACATGTCGCGGACGACGGATTTCGGATGCAGTTCGAAGTCGCGGATCCACGGCTGCGCGGCGCTGAACGTCTCGAACGCGGCGGTCAGCAGCTCATCGAGGGGCTTCGCGTACGTGATCTCCTCGAGCAGCTCCATGCGCTCGTCGTACTCGATGCCCTCGCGCTTCATGACGGCCACGGCCTCGCCTCGGGCGAGGAACTCCTGCTGACCGAGGATCGCGCGCGGATCGTCGAGCGTCGACTCGACGATCGAGATCATGTCGAGGGCGTACGACCCGGTGCCCGTGCCGGCCGAGGGGTCGGGGTCGAGCAGATCGAACGCCGCGAGGGCGAACGGCGACAGCGGCTGGTTCAGCGCGAAGTTCGGCTGCAGGTCGACGGTGAGGCGGATCTCACCGTCATCCGTCTGCTCGACGACACCGGATTCGAGCAGGGTGCGGTAGATGCCGATGGCGCGCAGCGCGAGTTCGCGCTGCCGCTTTCGCGGCTCGTGGTTGTCGTAGACGAGCGCGCGCATGTTGCCGAAGACATCGCCGCCGCGACCGATCACGTTGAGCATCATGGCGCTCGTGATCTGCATGTGCGAGGTCAGGGTCTCGGGTTCGGCGTCGATCAGCTTGCGGAACGACGGCTCGCCCCACGACACGAAGCCGTCGGGTGCCTTCTTTCGGATGATCTTGCGCTTCTTCTTCGGGTCGTCGCCGGCCTTCTTGATGGCGGCGATGTTGTCGCTCTCGTGCTCCGGCGCCTGCGCGACGACGGTGCCGGCGGTGTCGTAGCCCGCGCGCCCCGCGCGTCCGGCGATCTGGTGGAATTCGCGAGCGCTGAGCTGGCGCATCCGGGTGCCGTCGAACTTGGTCAGCGCCGTGAGCAGGACGGTGCGGATGGGCACGTTGATGCCGACGCCGAGGGTGTCGGTGCCGCAGATCACACGCAGCAGGCCGCGCTGGGCGAGCTGTTCGACCAGACGACGGTACTTCGGCAGCATCCCGGCATGGTGAACCCCGATGCCCGCGCGGAGGAACCGCGAGAGGGTCTTGCCGAAGGCGGTCGTGAAGCGGAATCCGCCGATGAGCGAGGCGATCTCGTCGCGCTGCTCACGCGTGGCGACCTTGGTGCTCGACAGGGCCTGCGCCCGTTCCATCGCCGCAGCCTGCGAGAAGTGCACGACGTAGACCGGGGCCTGGCCTGTGCTCAGCAGATCGTCGATCGTCTCGTGGATCGGCGTCGTCTCATAGAAGTAGTGCAGGGGAACCGGGCGTTCGACGCCCGTGACGGATGCGGTGTCACGGCCGGTGCGTCGGGTCAGGTCGCTCGAGAGCTGCGACACATCGCCGAGGGTCGCCGACATCAGGATGAACTGCGCCTGCGGCAGCTCGAGCAGCGGCACCTGCCACGCCCAGCCGCGGTCGGGGTCGGCGTAGAAGTGGAACTCGTCCATGACGACCTGGTGCACCGCGGCATCCGTGCCCTGGCGCAGCGCGAGGTTCGCGAGGATCTCGGCCGTGCAGCAGATGATCGGGGCGTCGGGGTTGACCGAGGAGTCGCCCGTGATCATGCCGACGTTCGCGGCGCCGAAGACGTCGACGAGTGCGAAGAA
>NZ_JAGGPD010000315.1 GCF_018613995.1 Microbacterium sp. ISL-103
CGAAGCCCCGGTGAGTCGTGTTGCGAAAGACTTCGGGGTCTCCGAGTCGTGCCTGCAACGGTGGCTCAAGATCGCCGATGTCGAAGACGGCATCAAGCCCGGTGTGACCCAGGCCGACGCGGCCGAGCTGCGCGAGGCGCGCAAACGCATCCGGTTGCTCGAGCAAGAGAACGAGATCCTGCGGAGAGCGGCCGCGTATCTGTCGCAGGCCTCACTCCCCAAATGATGTTCCCGCTGGTCCTTGACCTTGCCGCTGATCGTGTTCCGATCGCGGTGACCTGCCGGGTGCTGGGTTTCTCGAAGCAAGCGTTCTTCCGATGGCGTGCGAACCCTGTGTCGCAGCGCGACTGGGACAACGCTCACCTCACGAACGCCGCCGTCGACCTGCACCGGGATGACCCGGCGTTCGGGTATCGGTTCATCTCCGACGAGATCGAAGCCGAGGCCGGGCTGGCAGCATCCGAGCGGCGCGTGTGGCGGCTGTGCTCGGAGCAGCGCCTGTGGTCGGTGTTCTCGAAGAAGCGCGGCCTGAACCGCAAGGCGGGTCCTCCGGTGCATGACGATCTCGTGCTCCGCGACTTTACCGCGACCAGGCCGGACCAGCTGTGTTTGACGGATATCACCGAGCATTGGACGGATGAGGGGAAGCTGTATCTCTGCGCGATCAAAGACGTCCACTCGAACCGGATCGTGGGCTACTCGCTCGACTCACGGATGACCGCCGACCTCGCGGTCGCCGCATTGCGGAACGCGGTCGCACTGCGAGAGCCGCTCGGAACAACGTTGCACTCGGACCGCGGGTCCCAATTTCGGTCACGGAAGTTCATCGAGATGCTCCGTCAGAGCGGGATCACGGGGTCGATGGGCAGGGTCGGCGCGTGCGCGGACAACGCGGCGATGGAGTCGTTCTTCGCGCTGCTGCAGAAGAACGTTCTCAACAAGAAGCGATGGCATTCGAGGCAGGAGTTGCGGCTGGAGATCGTCACCTGGATCGAGCGGACATACCACCGCCGACGCCGGCAACGACGACTCGGAAGGCTCACGCCTATCGAGTTCGAGATAATCAACACACCGGCCGCTCACGCGGCCTGAAGACCCCAAACAAGACGAGTCAACCGAACCGTCAGCAGTCCCTGCCGCCGTCCTTGAGGCACGCGTTGAAGGACTCGACGCTGTTGCGGCCATGGCCGTACATCTCGCGCCAGTCCTTCGAGCCGTATTGATACTCCTGGGCGAACTTGCCGCCCGCCTCAGCCGGGAAACTGACGCTCGTGACGTTGTCGCATACCTTCGCGGGCCCTTCCACGGGTCGCCTGATGATCGTCAGGGGCACCTTTCCCGACGCGAGCTTGTTCGGTTTCCGCGGGCACGAAGCGGTGGGCGTGTTGGCGCCCGCTGGGCAGGACCATGGCCTCATCCCTTCGACTTCTGCGCACCCTTCGGGCTGAAGAGATAGGGAGCACGCGCCGCGACGTCGCTGTGCCATTGCTCCGTGCGAGAGTGAGCCCGGGCGGCGCGCTGCGACTTCGTCAGCGAACGGTTCTTGTCGTCGGCGTCCTCGCCGTCGCGGTAGCGCGTGCTGGCGTCGATGAGAGTCTGCGGCATCGAGGCACAATACCAGTTGCCATCGACCATGATGGCCCCTGCGTAGCTGTCTTGGTAGCCGAGGAACGTCTTGTGGTAGTCCATGACGAGCTTCGCGCCAACGGAGCGCAGGTAGTTCTGGAGGTCGGCTTCCTTGGCGCCCGGAAGGTACGCGCGGTCGCCGATGACGTGGTCGAGGTGCAGGCCCCGGTTGATGATGTTCTCGAACATCGCGCGTGCCGCCTTGCCCGGCCCGAAGGCCGGTGCGTGGTGTCCGATGCCCACGACGATGTGCGGAATGTCCTCCGGGCGAGTCGGGTCGTTGCTTGTGAGGACCCCCAGCTCCAGTTCGTAGGCGTACTTCATCTTCGTGATAGAGGTCTTGCCGTCGTCGGAGTGGTCTTCGGTTCCCCGGGCCCAGAATGCCGCGTCGGGTTCAACGGAGACGGTCTCTTCAGCTCCGAGCTTGGAGAGCCAGGTGACACCGACACCGCGCGCGTGCACACGGACAGCGGTCGCGTCGATGGTGACGGAGACCTTGTCCGAGCGCAGGCGCTTGGGCATCCACAGGTAGGTCGCGTGCAGGAGCAGGTTCATCAACTCGTCGGCGCGGTGCGCGCGGACGGAGAGGACCTCCGCGATCTCCTCCCGGTCGGCTCGGACCTTGTCCCACTCCTTCTTCTGAAGGCGCCGGTGTCTGTTGAAGACAGGGTGATAGTCAATGAGACTCATGATGCGATTGGTAGACCGACGCGCACGCTCGTACCAACCGTCAGGGCTGACCGCCGCGTCTAGGTTGATCCCGAGGATCGCGGCGGTCTCAGGGGTCAGACGCTCGGTGC